>JAIBFE010000368.1 GCA_019459705.1 Thiobacillus sp.
AGCAGCACGAACCACAGCAGCACGCCGAACATCTGCCGGTGGCTGGCCGCCATCACCTGCTCGATGGCGACCCGCGCCAGGTCGTCGGCGCTGAAGTCGAGGATGAGGATTTTCTGGTGCATATAGTTTGTATGGTGGTTCAGTCGGCTATAAAGTAGTCCACGGTGGAAACCACACGCACCTTCTTGATGTGCGCGGTGCTTCCATCCCTGTCCTCGATGCTGAATTGCCCCTGGCTGGCGCGCTTGATCTTGCCCAGGGTGCTGTCGGAATCCTTGGCGAATTTTTCCGCGGCCTGGCGGGCGTTGCGGGTGGCCTCCTCGATCATTGCGGGCTTCAGCGCATTGAGCCCGGTGAACAGGAAGCGCGCGCGGTTCTCGTAATCGCCGGTGTTGAGCGCAATGCCCTGCTCGCCCAGAACCGCCAGTTCGGGCATGGCCTTGAGCACAGCGCCCACCTGCCGGGTGTAGACGGTGATCACGGACTTGCCGGTGTAGCGCAGGCGGTTGGCCAG
Source organism: Thiobacillus sp. (assembly GCA_019459705.1). Taxonomy (GTDB): domain Bacteria; phylum Pseudomonadota; class Gammaproteobacteria; order Burkholderiales; family Thiobacillaceae; genus Thiobacillus. The sequence goes on from JAIBFE010000368.1 coordinate 515, forward strand.
TTCGGCATTGCCGTAATCCTGCGCCTGCCGGTCGGTGATCGAGGGCGCCGAAACGGAGAGTTCCTCCGTCTTGAATCCCTGCGACTGCAGGAAGCCGATGATGATTGCGTTCTTGCTTTGCAGGGTCTGGTAGAGGCGGGGCAGGTCAGCGTCTGCCTCGCTGAAGGCGATCGGCCAGATCGCCGTGTCGGCGGGGACTTCGCGCTCGGCCAGGCCCTTGACCTCGACACTGCGCTCGAACTGCTTGAACTTGACGAGGCCGTCCGTCAGCAGCCAGGCCGCGACCACCATCCCCAAAGCCAATGCCAAGGCTGCCGCCAGGCGGTTGTTCCCCATGCGTCCCCCTATGCGATCGGCGCTGACCGAATTATTCCACTCGGTAGTTCGGTGCTTCCTTGGTGATCTGCACGTCGTGCACGTGCGATTCGCGCACGCCGGCCGAAGTGATTTCGACGAATTCGGCCTTGGCATGCATGTCGGTGATGGTGGCGACGCCCAGATACCCCATCGACGAGCGCAGTCCCCCCATCAGCTGGTGGATCACCGCCAGCACGCTGCCCTTGTAGGGCACGCGGCCTTCGACGCCTTCGGGCACCAGCTTCTCGGCGCTCTTTTCGGTGTCCTGGAAATAGCGGTCGGAGGACCCCTGCTGCATGGCGCCCAGGGAGCCCATGCCGCGATACGACTTGTAGGAACGCCCCTGGAACAGTTCGATCTCGCCCGGGGCTTCTTCGGTGCCGGCCAGCAGGCCGCCGAGCATGACGCAGTTGGCGCCGGCGGCCAGTGCCTTGGAAATGTCGCCGGAATAACGGATGCCGCCGTCGGCGATCACGCCGACACCGCTGCCCGCCAGGGCATCGGACACATTCGCCACCGCAGTGATCTGCGGCACACCGACGCCCGCGACCATGCGCGTGGTGCAGATGGAGCCCGGGCCGATACCGACCTTGACGGCGTCCGCGCCATGTTCGACCAGTGCGGCAGCGGCGGCGGCCGTCGCAATGTTGCCGCCGATGACCTGCACGTCGGGGAAGTTCTGCTTGACCCAGCGCACCCGCTCGAGCACGCCCTTGGAATGTCCGTGCGCCGTATCGACGGTAATCACATCAACGCCGGCAGCCACCAACGCGGCCACGCGCTCTTCGGTGCCCTCGCCGGTGCCGACCGCCGCGCCGACGCGCAGACGGCCCATCGCGTCCTTGCACGCCAGCGGGTGTTCGCTCGATTTCTGGATGTCCTTGACGGTGATCAGGCCGCGCAACTCGAACGCGTCGTTCACCACCAGCACGCGCTCCAGCCGGTGCTTGTGCAGCAGCGCCATCGCCTCGTCACGGTTGGCGCCCTCCCTCACCGTCACCAGCCGCTCTTTCGGGGTCATGATGTTGGCGATCGGCTGGTCGAGCTGGGTTTCGAAGCGCAAGTCGCGGTTGGTAATGATGCCGACCACCTTGCCGCCGTCGATCACCGGCAGCCCGGAAATCCGCTTCGCACGGGTGATTTCAAGCACCTGGCGCACCGTCATCTGCGGCGCGACGGTAATGGGATCCTTGACCACGCCGGATTCGAAACGCTTGACCGCCGCCACCTGCGCTGCCTGCATTTCGGCGTTCATGTTCTTGTGGATGATGCCGATGCCGCCTTCCTGAGCCAACGCAATCGCCAGCCGCGCCTCGGTCACCGTATCCATGGCAGCCGACAACAGGGGCAAATTCAGGGTGATCGAGCGGGTCAACTGGGTGGACAGGCTGACTTCGCGGGGGAGGATGGCAGAGTGGGCGGGAACGAGCAGAACGTCGTCGAACGTCAGCGCTTTTTGCAGAACACGCATGGGCTTTCCTTAAACGCAAAGCGGAATTATACGCGCCCGCCCAGTACCGCACAAACCAGCGACAGCGTGCCCGCGGTTGGTTGTAATCTACCAATCAAATTGCACGGCTGGCGGTTGACTCACGTGCCTGATGCAGCTAACTTTGCGTCAGCACCTACCTGCTAGGGCGCAAGGTTCAATAGCCCGACACCTGAACGCCATATAACTCGAGGAGATAGAACAATGTCCAAAGTTTTGCTTGCCCTGACGTCCGTTGCCCTGCTGGGTCTGTCTGGTTGCGCTGATCTTTCCCCCAAACAGGCGGATGCCAAGCCCGCGGCTGCCACGGCCACCATCAGTGCTGAAGCGCAGGCTGCCCTGACGGCTGCCCAGGCTGAGGTGAAAGATGCCAAGGCCAAGAATGCACTGTGGACGACGGCAGACGCCGCACTGAAAGCTGCCGAGGCTGCTGCCGCGAAGGGAGATAGCGCCACGGTACTGAAGCAGGCCAAGCTGGCCCGTGACCACGTCCAGAAAGGCCTGGCCCAGCTCAACTACCCGATGCTCAAAGTCGGTGACTGATTTGCCCCGCTTCGACAAACAAGCCTTCCGGACTCATGCCGGAAGGCTTTTATTTTTGAGCGCGCTGGCGTTTGCTGCCCACGCGCATGCCGATCTATACAAGTGGACGGATGCCCAAGGCAGGGTGCATTACACGGACCAGCCACCAGCGGTCAATGCAACGGCGATCAAAGGCACCGCCACGGGTCAGGCTGCAACCACGAGCCAGGCCCAACAATCGCTCGACGCCAAGGACCAGGCTTACCAGAAGCGCCGCAAGGAAACCGAGGAAGCGCGCGCCAAAGCTGAAAAGGAAGCCGAGCAGGCGCGTATCCAGCGTGAAAATTGCGCCAAGGCCCGCAGCAATCTCAGCACCCTGCAAAACACCCCGCGCGTTTACACCAACAATGCGGCCGGGCAGCGCACCTACATGGACGATGCGGCGCGCGCCAGTGCGCTAGCCAACAGCCAGAAGGCCGTGTCCGACTTCTGCAAATAACCGGCTCAAGCCAGCCTGTGCGGTTTCATGCCGCGTCGGGTGCGTCCACACCCGTGTCTTTCCCCGGTACGGCGTCCCCGCCACCCCTTTTGGTCACTTTGCCCTCTTCCGCGCGCTTGCGGCGCACTTCCTTGGGATCGGCGATCAGTGGACGATAGATCTCCACCCGATCCTTGTCGCGCACCGCCTCATCCAGCTTGACCAACTTGCTGAAAATCCCGACCTTGTTTTTGGCCAGGTTGATTTCGGGATGGGACTCCAGCACGCCGGAGGCACGAATGGCGTCTTCCACTGTCGCGCCTTCAGGCAGTTGAACCTGCAACAGAAGCTGTTGCGCCGGCAAGGCATACATGACTTCAATGTTGATATTGGCGCTCATACGGCATACACCTCGTCGGCACGGCGCACAAAGGCATCGACAAAAGTACTGGTGATATGGCTGAAAACAGGCGCCAGTATCGTTTCCAGCACCCGGCTGGAAAACACATACTGAAGGCGGAACTCAACCTTGCAGGCCTCATCCCCCAGCGGAATAAACGTCCAGTCGCCCTCCAGTTCGGAAAACGGGCCGTCCTGCAAGGTAATTCGCATCTCGCGCGGATGCGACTTGATGTTTTCCGTGGTGAAGTTCTGGCGTATGCCCATGTAGGCGATATGGATCGTCGCCACCGTGCGGTGCTCGTCACGCATTTTCAATTCAGTGCCGCCGCACCAGGGCAGGAAATCAGGGTAATCCTCGACCCGATCGACCAGTTCAAACATGCGTTCGGGGGTGTGTGCCACCAGCACACTTTTTTCCACACGCGCCATCGTTGCCTAAAGCCTTGTAAAATCAAGAATTGTACGCAAGCCAGCCCGCCATGAGCATCGCCGACAACAAAAAAGCCTTTCACGATTACTTCATCGAGGAAAAATTCGAGGCCGGACTCGTGCTCGAGGGCTGGGAAGTCAAAGCCATCCGCGCAGGCCGGATTCAGCTGAAAGAGGCCTATGTGGTCGTCAAGAACGGTGCCGTGTATCTGATCGGGTGCCACATCAGCCCGCTGCCCACCGCCTCCACCCATATCCACCCTGATCCCACGCGCTCGCGCAAACTCCTGCTGCACGCGTCCGAGATCAACAAGCTCATCGGCAAGACGGAGCGGGCCGGTTTCACCCTGGTGCCGCTCGACATGCACTATGTCAAAGGCCGCATCAAGCTGGAAATCGGCCTGGCCAAGGGCAAGAAACAGCACGACAAGCGCGCAGCGGAAAAAGACCGTGAGTGGCAGCGCGAAAAGCAGCGCATGGTGCGCACAGCCCAGCACTGAATGCCGAAAGCACCGACTAACGGATGAAATAATCCGCTTATCGGTCATTATCCCCTTGTACTCTTGTCGAGATGTTGACTACAATTGTCAATATCTCGACAAGCAAGGACAAATCCCATGTCTGCCCTGCCCGTTTATGAAGTTGAGTTCATCCCGCTGGAACGTCGACTGGGTGACCGTCGCGTTGCCCCGCGAGGTGCCGCGCTGCCGCCCGAAATCACGGCCGACCGGCGCAAGGTGTCCAGCCGGCGAACAGAAGACCGCAAATCTGCGGCCCTGAAAATCATCTAGCCATCAACCCCGCCTAGGCGTAGAGCGCGCGCGGTCGTTTCGTCATTTATCCTGGCACTGCGAGGGCAGTCTGCCTCAGCCAGGAGTTCCCTCTGTTGTCCGGCACCACAGCATAGTCTCCACCCGGTTGACCGCAACCCGGCTTCAGGGTTTGAGCCACGGCCGCGTCCGTGTGACAATGGCACACACCCGTCGTATTTCCCGCGTTTCCCCTGAAAGCCGAGCCCAGTTTGCCTGCCACCGTAGCCGACCTCGCGGCCTTCGATGAAATCATCGATGTCCGTTCACCCGGCGAATTTGCCGAAGACCACGTCCCCGGCGCCATTAATCTTCCGGTGCTGGACGACGCCGAGCGCGAGCGTGTCGGCACCCTGTACAAGCAGGTGTCGTCGTTCGAGGCAAAAAAGGTCGGGGCCGCGCTGGTATCGCGCAATATCGCGCAGCATCTGGATACGTGGTTCGCCGACAAGCCGAAGTCATACCGCCGGCTGGTGTATTGCTGGCGCGGCGGCAGCCGCAGCGGGTCGCTGACGCACATCCTGCAGAAAGTCGGCTTCGCTGCGATGCAGCTCGATGGTGGCTACAAGGCCTATCGCCGGCATGTAGTGGCCGAGCTTGCCCAACTGCCGGCACTGTTCAGCTATCGCGTGGTGAGCGGCCCCACCGGCAGCGGCAAAAGCCGCCTGCTGCAGGCGCTGGCCGATCAGGGCGCCCAGGTGCTCGATCTGGAAGCGCTGGCCGCGCATCGAGGCTCACTGCTGGGCGCGCTGCCGGATCACCCCCAGCCGTCGCATAAAAGCTTCTACAGCACGGTCGGGTTCGCGCTGAGCCGTTTCGACCCCACGCGACCGGTGTTCGTCGAATCGGAAAGCAAGAAGGTCGGCGCGCTCCGGGTGCCCGATGCGCTGATCACGGCGATGCGCGCCAGCCGCTGCCTGCGGCTGGAAGTGCCGCTGGCAGCGCGCATCCGGTTGCTGACCGAGGACTACGTGCACTTTCTGCACGATCCCGAGACGATCAAGCGCCAGCTGGGATTTCTCACCGAGTTGCGCGGCAGCGAGACCATCGCGGAATGGGAGGCTCTGGTCAACCGCGAGGCCTGGGCCGAACTGGTGACCGCGCTGCTGGAGCAGCATTACGACCCGACTTACCTCCGGTCGCTGTCGCGCAATTACGCCCCTTCAGCCAACGACCTCACCTTCCGCACTGAAGACGTGTCGTCGACCGGGCTGCAGCAACTGGCGCGCGAGATTCTGAGCGCGGCTTAAAGCAGCGTACCCAGCACGAATCCGATCACGATGCCGATGATGGTCGCGATCGTGATGCCGCGGTAGGTCAGCACATCCT
>JAIBFE010000371.1 GCA_019459705.1 Thiobacillus sp.
CTTCACGCCGTAGGGCACGCGCGCGGTGTCGCCGAAATAGACGATGTTCTCGTAGGGCAGGCGCTCCATCAGCGCGCGCACCACCGTCAGCCCGCCGATGCCGGAATCGAATACGCCGATTGGGGAGCTTGCATTCGTGGACATGGATGGCAGGATGGCGGGATGAGAAAGACGGCATTTTACCCGCAGGACTTCAAAGCACGGTGCATCCCATGAGCGGGTGCGGCTGCGATTCGGTGTGCAACGCGGCGCCACCCGATCCGCGCTACCGGCGCGCGCTGTGGATCGCGCTGGTGCTGAACGCGCTGATGTTTGGCGTCGAGATCGTTGCCAGCTTTGCGGCGCAGTCGGTGTCGTTGCTGGCCGACGCGGTCGATTTCCTCGGTGACGCCGGCAACTACGGCGTGGCGCTGTTCGTTTTGGGCCTGGCGCCGGTGTGGCGCTCGCGCACGGCATTGTGGAAGGGCTGGCTGATGGTCGGCTACGGCGTGTTCGTGCTCGGCAAGTCGGCCTGGCAGTGGAGTACCGGCGTGGTTCCGGAGCCCTTCATCATGGGCTGGGTGAGCCTGCTGGCGCTGGCGGTCAACGTCGGCGTCGCGGCGCTGCTGTATGCGCATCGCCAGGGCGACGCGCAGGCGCGTTCGGTGTGGCTGTGTTCGCGCAACGATGCGCTGGGCAATCTGGCGGTGATGGGTGCGGCGGCCGGGGTGTGGGCGACCGCACGCGGCTGGCCGGATATTGCGGTGGCGCTGGTGCTGGCGGGGCTGGCGCTGACTTCGGGCGCCTCGGTGATACGCCACGCCCGTGAGGAATTGCGGGCGGCTTAAGTTTCTTGCGGGCGCGCCAGCGCCCACGCCACATGCTCACGCACCCGTTCGGACGGATGCTGCAGGCGCGTGCCGAGCGCTGTCTTGATTTCAGGGGAGGGCGGCGCGTTGCCCAGCGCCACCGCGATATTGCGCAGCCAGCGTTCGTGCCCGATGCGGCGGATCGGCGAGCCCGCCAGCCGTTCGTTGAAATCGGTTTCGCTCCAGGCGAAGAGATCCACCAGCCGGGCGCTGTCGAGTCCGTTGCGCACCCCGAAATCCGGCAGCGCGGCGGTCTGCGCGAAACGGTTCCACGGGCACACCAGCTGGCAGTCGTCGCAGCCGTAGATGCGGTTGCCCAGCAGCGGACGCAGTTCCAGCGGGATGCTGCCCTTGAGTTCGATCGTCAGATAGGAAATGCAGCGCCGCGCGTCGAGCGTGTAGGGGGCGACGATGGCCTGCGTCGGGCAGATGTCGAGGCAGGCCTGGCAGGTGCCGCAGTGGCCTGCTTCAGGCGTGTCCACCGGCAAGGGCAGATCGGTATAGATCTCGCCGAGAAAGAACCACGAACCGTGCTGCCGGTTCAGCAGCAGGGTGTGCTTGCCGCGCCAGCCCAGGCCGGACTGGGTTGCGAGCTCCACTTCCAGCACCGGTGCGCTGTCGGTGAAGACGCGGAAATGGTGTTCGCCGATTGCCGCGCTGATTTTTTTGGCCAGGCTTTGCAGGCGGTTGCGCAGTACCTTGTGATAGTCGCGCCCCAGCGCGTAGCGCGAGACATAGGCGGCGTCGGCGTCATTCAGCACCGTATGCGGGTCGGCGGCGGCGGGCGGAAAATAGTCCAGCCGCGCGCTGATGATGCGGATTGTGCCCGGCACCAGTTCGGCGGGACGGCTGCGCTTGGTGCCGTGCGCCGCCATATAATCCATCTCGCCATGAAAGCCCTGATCCAGCCATGCCTGCAAGCCCGCTTCGGCCGCACTCAACTCGCCATCGGCGATACCCACCGCGGCAAAGCCGAGTTCGTGGCCCCAGTGCTTGATTTGTAATGCAAAACGGCTTAAATCCTGCTCATGCATAAGACCGATGATACCGTGCGCTGCCGCCGCCATCTGGCCGACGAGGCCGCGAGGCTT
>JAIBFE010000376.1 GCA_019459705.1 Thiobacillus sp.
ACATACCCATGAGGGGCATGGTGTGGGCCACGTGAACGGGGCCAGGCCCTAATGGATTTCAGTCCGCGAAAAAATAGGGGACGGACCACCGGCCAATCAAGGGGGCCAGCCCTTTTGATTGCCCTTGATTGCACGCATTCGTAGGGATAGGCGTAGGATGGGGTGTCCTTATGAAGCAGGACGGCAAGCGCATCAACATAGGTCGACCCTGACCGCAATCAGCTACAGGAAGATACGACCATGGCCAAAGAAGAATCTGCCCTCGCCTCTGAAAATCCCCAGGTGACCGATCTGCTCCATCAACTGCGCGAGGCCTCAACCCCCGAGGCGCAGCGCGATGTGATGGTTAAAACCATCCTTGCCGGCCGCAACAATGAGATCAGCGTGGCAGAAGGCAAGGTGTTGAGTCTGGAATTCGTCAGAATCAACTCCGAAGCGCAGGCGCGCTTGAAGGAAGAGCGGGCACAATTGAAGGCCGCCCGGCGAACCGTTGACTGATCCTGAATCAAAGTGAATCAAAGGGGCCAGGCTCGAATTGATTTCGCGCCGATGTCCGCCGCTTCGAAAATAGGGATCAGATCCAGCGGTGTCCGGAGGGCGACCGCTGATTGAGGTAACAATAGGGCAGTGAACCAAGGGGCAGGGCTCGAATGGACGCCACGCGCTTGACGGGTCCCGGATCTCGCGATGTTCGGATTCTGTTCTTCGCGAGATGCGCCGGGTTAAACTTCCCGCTCCGCTGCCTTCTGGCCAATCCGGGGGAATAACCGACCATGTCCCAGCAGCATCCCATCATCGCAGTCACCGGCTCGTCCGGTGCGGGTCTGTCCACGATACGCCACGCGTTCAAGTTCATTTTCGAACGCCTGAACATCAAACCCGCGATCGTTCATGGCGACGGTTTCCGGCGGTATACCGATCGGCAGTTCGCCGCCTTGCTCGAGGAAGCGCGGAGCAGCGGCCGCAACATTTCCTGGTTCGGGCCCGAGTGCAATCATTTCCAGGAGCTGGAATCGTTTTTCAGGACCTATGGCGAATGCGGCAGCGGGGTGGTTCGCCAGTATGCGCACACGGCCGAGCACGGCGAGGAACTGGGCGTGCAGCCTGGCGAGTTCACGCCCTGGGCACCCCTGCAGCCGGGCAGCGATCTCTTGTTCTACGAGGGGCAGCATGGCGGCCTGATGGCCAACACCTGGACGCGCCGCAAAGTCGACTCGCGCCACTTTCCGCCGCAGATTGACCGTCGCGCGGGACGTCAGGGCATCGATGTGGCCCAGCATGTGGACCTGCTGATCGGCGTGGCGCCTGCCATCAACCTGGAGTGGATACAGAAGATTCACCGCGACTGCAAAAATGGAACGTGCACGCCCGAGGAATCGGTGGAAACCATCCTGCGTCGCATGGACGACTACATCCATTACATCGTGCCCCAGTTCGGCCTGACCGATATCAATATCCAGCGCATGCCGCTGGTGGATACCTCCGATCCTTTCATTGCGCGCGACGTGCCGCTGGCCGACGAATCGCTGTGCGTCATCCACTTTCGCGACCGCGAGCGCCATGATTTTCCCGATTTGCTCAGGCGCATTCCCGACGCCTACATGTCGCGCCCGACCACGATGGTGGTTCCGAGCAAAAGCCTGCGCCTGGCCCTGGGGGTGATTTGCGGTCCGATTCTGGCCAGGTTCATGGAGGCGCGCAGCGCCGCACCGGAGCGCGAATCAAAGGGGCCAGGGTCGGATTGATTTCGCACCACATCGGAGTCAGGGTTTGCAAAACCCCATTTCTCTTCTCCGCCCCAAGCCGCCCAGCCCCGGGCGGTTGCACTGAATGGCGGGGCTGATCCACGCGCTTTACTGATGACACTACGCACGACCGTTTTCATCGCCACCTCGCTCGACGGCTACATCGCCCGCCCGGACGGCGCGATCGACTGGCTGGAGCAAGCCAACCAGCATGTGCCCGCCGGGGAGGACTGCGGTTACGCGGCGCACATGGCGACGGTGGATCTGCTAGTCATGGGCAGGGGAACGTTCGAGAAGGTCTTGTCGTTTCCCGAATGGCCGTTTGCCGGCAAGCCGGTTTGGGTGGCCAGCAGGACGGGCCGGGGTCTTCCGGACGACCTGCCGCCGCAGGTCCGCATCACGGGCGAATCGCCGGATCAGATCGTGCGTGCTGCGGGGGAGCAGGGCTTCCAGCACCTGTACGTCGACGGGGGCATGCTGATCCAGTCGTTTCTGCGCGAGGGGCTGATCGACGATCTGACGATCACGACCATTCCGATCCTGCTGGGCGCGGGCCGGCCGCTGTTCGGCACCTTGCCTGCCGACGTGCCGCTGCGGCTGGTGGCGTCGCGGGCTTATCCGTTCGGATTCGTTCAGTCCACCTACGTCGTGCAGAAGGGGTGAGCCTCGCGGGAGACGGTACTTGAGCCGTCACGCCCAGCGTGTCCTTAATTTACATGTCCATCCAGACCCAGGCTAAAAGGGGTCAGCTTGAATTGATTTCAAGGAACAATAGGGGTCAGTCTGCCCCTGTTTCGTCAGGCGCATTGCGCTTGTCAAAATAGTTTTGGTACCAGACTTGCTGAGCGTAGGGGGGTGGTGACATGCCATTGGCTATTTTGCACAAGAAGAGGGTGTTGGCTTTCGGATCTCTGCTTTTTCCCACCAGTGTCCAGCTGCCATCTGCTGGATCGGCATATATTTCCATATCCCATTTCTCATTCTGTGCCTTGATCCCTGTAGGCTTCTCACCTGAAAAGTTGGATAAGCTGCGCTTAATGTAAAAGTGATAATCGCAAGAAGGTTCTTTGAAAAACCCTTCTGCATCGCGCTCTATCAACTGTGGGCTGGCGACAGCGCGGGCGGGGGTGGGCCAGAGAACACTGAGAAATGCCGTTTTCAGGAAATTTGTGGAAGTCATGATTTTTTACCCTGTTCCAGGTTAAGCCAAGGAAGTCCTGAACACGTCCGGATTTCAAATCCGCATCCGGCAGCTAACGGGGTCCAGCTAAAGGGGTCAGCTTCGGAATATTTTCCGAGGGGCTAACAATAGAGGGCAGACCACGGTTTTGCGTGATGGGCACTTTCAGTTCCTGGCAAAAACCGTGGTCTGCCCCCTGATCCCGTGGGCTGTTGTGACAATTTCACTTTTGGCTTCGCATTTTCTCAAAGAAAAGGGCGTGCCATTTCTCTCTTTGGTAAGGAGATAGTTTGCCGACGCTGAGGACGCAGGTTTCTCCGGGATAGCCTCCCGGATCCCGGCTTTTTCCTAACAGAACCCAATAATTGGTTTGCTTGTTTACGTAGAGTTCCATGTTCCATTCAGCACTTTGTGCTTGGCTCATCAATTCTGTTTTGGGGTCATCAAGATGGATTGCGCGAATAATGTCATCATCGGTACAGAACTTTCTGGCTTCAAATCCATATTCGTCACGTTTAATGATGTCGGCGTTAGCGGGAGCCATCATGGCACTCGCGGCGAAAATAGAAGTGAGCAGGGCTGCCCTCAAGAAATTTGTGGAAGTCATGATTTTTTACCCTGTTCCAGGTTAAGACCAAGGAAATCCTGAACACGTCCGGATTTCAAATCCGCATCCGGCGACCGAACAGTTCTGCCCTCCGACACCGAGGGCGAATCATCGCCGGGTTATCCCGTGAATTGCTCGTGTCCTGAGCACTTCGCCCTGCCGCAGGCGAATTGATCCCGTCCAATAACGCCCGTCTCACCTGATACTAGCTAAAGGGATCAGCTTCGGAAGGGCTCTTCCTGCTGCAACTCAAGAAAACCCTGGCGAACGGAAAGTCTAAGCTGACCCCTTTAAATCCTTTAAGTCGTGCCTCGACCTGACTCCATCATCCGGATAGGCCGATGCGGCCCGGCACGGTATCAACGCTGAGATCAGGGCAAGCCAGCATGCCAGAGGGCAACTGCATCGGTCAGTTCTTCCGCATGATCAAGCATGAGGTAATGCTTGCCGTGCGGGAATACGATCAACTGCTGGTTGGCGGCACGTTCCGGGAGGTTCCTGTATTCGGCCCCCAGGGCGGGATCGGCTGCGCCCCATAGAAACAGTTGCGG
>JAIBFE010000076.1 GCA_019459705.1 Thiobacillus sp.
GCGAGGCGAGGGTCGATCAACCGCCGCAGCCGCCGATGGTGACTTTCACTTCCTTGGCCGCCGTGTAGGACTTGCCGCCTGCGCTGACGACGGCACGGACGAGCGAAGTCGTGCCCATCTTGATGCGGGTGGAAATGAAGCCCTGGGTGCCGCCAGACAGGTTGAACGTGCCGACCAGGGGGGAGCCGTTCTTCTCGGCCAGGATGGCGATGCTGGTGATGCCGGCAATGCTGCTGGTCACTTCCACCGGCACGACTGCGCCGTTTTCGGCGATATCCGGCGCCTTGATGGTGATGTCCTTGCTGTCGGCCGGGCTGGAGACGCCGAGGCCTTTCATCGCGTCGCCGACGCTCTTGGCCTCGAAGGCCGACTTGTTCCAGGCGGCCAGCGCCTGGGTGGGCTTGAGCAGGCCAGCCGCCACGGCTACCGCCACGGCCCCTGCGCCAGCGGGGGCTTTAAAAACCTTTCTACCAAGTGGCTTGATTGGCAAATAACCGGATTGTACATTGCAACAAATTATGGTTACAGACCGTACACGAAGTCGGTCACTTTATCGATTTCAGCTTCCGTCAACACGCCGTGCTTGCCGAACGGGATCATGGAGGAGGCGGGGTTGAGCACGGTGGCGTCCCAGATCTGGGCGCGCATCTTGGCCTTGTCGGGGAAGCGTGCGCTCATGGCGATCAGCGGCGGGCCGTACAGGCCACCCGAAACCGCATCCGGCACCGTCGGCATGGTGTGGCATGCCAGGCAGTTGCCCTTGCGGTTGTTGAACGCGATGTCCTTGCCGCTCTCTTCCTTCTTTTCGGTGGCAGCCGGGGTTGCCGTAGCTTGTGCCAGCACATTGCCCGACAGCATGATGGCGCTGATCGCGCAGGCTGCTGCTACATGATGCAACTTTCGCATAGTCATCCTCCTAATTTTTGACATGGTGATGAAAGCGTCTTACCACTTGGACGTGCCACGCAGTGAACGCTATCCAGTGACGGATGAACGAAGCATAGTGGAATTAGTTTTTGCCATGCAAGGCCACACGCCAACTTTTACGCGAAAATCGAAGGGTAAATTCCTACCAGCTGCGCCAGATAGGGGGCTTGCGCCCGAAGTCAGTTCTTGCGCTGCGATTTTTCAATTTCCTGCCATTCGCGTCGTCGCGCCTCCGCTGCCGACATTTCGTGGAAACTGCCGTCGCCCGCCTTGATGCCGAGCGTGATCTGTTCGATGGCGGCCACCAGGTTGCCGCTCAATGCGGCCGTCTCTGCCTGGGCGCGATGGCTGAGCAGGCGATGTCCGAGCGGGGCGTGGGTCTGGGCAGCCAGTCGCCACAGGCGGCGGTCAAGCGGATACAACGCAAGCTGTCTGTCGACCCGGATCAAGGCATCGCTGCTGCGCCCCGCTGACAGCAGTGCGCTGATGTACCCGTATTGCAATGGCCGGTATCCGGGATGGGTTTCGCTGCCGCTCTGATAGCGCTTCAGGGCGAGATCGTTGTTGCCGGCGGCCCCCCCCCGGGCCGCCGCCAGGTGCTGAGTAATCGGATGGGTGTGAGTTCCGGAGATCAGACTTTTCACTTAGGTGTCGGCCTCCCAGAAATGTCGCGCCCCGATCCCTTCGGGAGCAAGGCCATAGCGGGCGGCGGTTT
>JAIBFE010000083.1 GCA_019459705.1 Thiobacillus sp.
GCAGGTCAACCAGGCGGTCACCCAGATGGACGACGCGACCCAGCAGAACGCTGCCCTGGTCGAGGAGGCTGCGGCTGCGGCCGAGAGCCTGCAGAGCCAGGCGGCGAAGCTGGCCGAGGCGGTGAGCGTGTTCAGGCTGGAGGGGGGCTACAGTAAACGCCCCGAACTTCCGTTGTTAAAAGATACCGTGACGGCCTTGCCGACTCGGGGAACCAGGCCCAAGTCGGCTCCGGCTCCTGTGGTGCGGCCGAAGAAGCTTGCGGTGGGTGGCGGTAACAACGATGAGTGGGAGGAGTTCTGACTTCATCCCCCACCAGGTGAATCAAGCTTGGGCCTGCCAGTCACCCGACCTGGCGAGGCTCAGGCTAGTACGACGATCGAATACTAAATTTTTCAGGTAAAAAGCTATGCGTTCGAACTTGCCGGTCACCAATGTCGAGTACGTCCTCAAGGATACGGAAACGATCGTGTCGAAGACGGATCTGCACGGCAATATCACATACATCAATCAGGACTTCATTAACATCAGCGGCTTCAGCGAGGCCGAGCTGATGGGGCAGCCGCAGAACATCGTGCGCCATCCCGACATGCCGGTCGAGGCGTTCGCGGATTTCTGGAGCAGCCTCAGGAGCGGCAAGGCATGGACCGGGCTGGTGAAAAACCGCTGCAAGAATGGCGATCACTACTGGGTGGTGGCCAATGCTGCGCCCATCATCGAGAACCAGAAAATCGTCGGCTACGCTTCGATTCGCATGAAGCCCACCCGCGAAGAGGTGCAGGCAGCAGAAAGCGCCTATCGCGCCATTAAGGCGGGTGACAAGACGCTTGAAATTCGTGAGGGCAGTGCGATCAAGCGGACTTCGCTCCAGGGTTTCCACCTGCTGCAAAACCTGTCGCTCAAGACCCTGCTGGCCCTGGCGGCAGGGTCGATCGGTATCCTGTTTGCCGGCATGGCCCTGCTGGCCTGGCTGGCGACGACCGGGGACATGGCGTTCTACATGAACCTTCTGATGGGCATCTCGGCATTGGGTGTTCCGATGGCCTTGGTGTTCGGCGTGCTGTCCTACCGCAGCGTCGTGAAGCCTCTGGAAAACGCCCGGCATGATATCGAGCGCATGAGTTCGGGCGATCTCACCGGGCGGATCGTCGCCGGTGGCGTCGCCGAACTGGCCAACATGATGCAATCCCTGCGCGTGCTGCAGATCAACATCAAGCTGCTGGTTGGCCAGATCAAGGAAGCGACCGAACTGGTCAATGTCGGCGCCAGTGAAATCGCAACGGGCAATGCGGACCTCTCGAGCCGCACCGAATCGCAGGCCTCCTCGCTGGAAGAGACTGCCAGCTCGATGGAAGAGCTGACCAGCACCGTCAAGCAGAACGCCGAGAACGCCCGTCAGGCCAACCAGCTCGTCGTCTCCACCGCCGACGTCGCCGTCAAGGGCGGGCAGGTCGTCGGCCAGGTCGTCGACACCATGGCCTCGATCAAGGACAGCTCGCGGAAGATTTCCGACATCATCGGCGTCATCGACGGCATTGCCTTCCAG
>JAIBFE010000033.1 GCA_019459705.1 Thiobacillus sp.
GATGCCGGACGCGGCGCTGGAAGCGACCGAGCGGCAGTTCTACCGGCTGGTCGGCGAATCCAACCCGATCGCGCAGTTATACATGCATCCTTTCACCCTGCCGACGCTGCCGCGCAGTGAAACGGCGCAGGCGCACATCGCGCAGTATTACGAAAGCTTCGAGGCCATCCGCGAAGCCGGGCTCGACGCGCTCATCATCACCGGCGCCAACGTCAGCCATGCCAACCTCGCCGACGAGCCGTTCTGGCAGCCGCTGATCGAAGTGATCGACTGGGCCTGGGACAACGTCACCTCGACGCTGTGCTCGTGCCTTGCCACCCATGCGGTGATGCAGTTCCGCCACGGTCAGACGCGAGTGAAGCAGCCGCAGAAAATCTGGGGCGTGTTCGAGCATCGCGTCACCGACGGCCGTCACCCGCTGGTGGCCGACGTCAACACCCGTTTCGACGTGCCGCACTCGCGCTGGAACGACGTCTCGCGCGCGCAGTTCGAGGCGGCCGGCGTCAAGGTGCTGGTGGAAAGCGCGGAAGCAGGTGCCCATCTGGCGGTGTCCGGCGACGGCCTGCGCACGGTGTTCTTCCAGGGTCATCCCGAATACGACACGGTGTCGCTGCTGAAGGAATACAAGCGCGACCTGCTGCTGGCCGCTTCGGGGAAACTGCCTGCCTGGCCGCCTTTCCCGCAGCGCTATTTCAACTGCCAGGCGCAGGCGCTGCTCGCCGAATTCGGCAGCCGCATGCGGGCGGGCGAGACGCTGGCCTTCCCGGAATCGCAGCTGCTGCCGCTGCTCGACAACACCTGGCACGACACTGCAGAAGCGGTGGTCGGCAACTGGATCGGCTGCGTCTACCAGGTCACCCACCGCGAGCGCGGTCTGCCCTTCATGCCCGGCATCGATCCGAACAACCCGCTGGGTCTCGCGTGACGGAGACGCGCGCGCACTTCGACGAAGCCCAGGGTGCGCTGATCGCCAGCGGCGTCTGGCACGCCGAAGCCGCCTCCGCGCTGCCGGACCTTTCCGGGAAAACCGTGCGCATTCTTGACGGCGCCGGCGTCGCCGAGCTCGACACCAACGGCGCCTGGCTGCTGCTCACCGCTGCGCGGCCCCAGGCCGGTGACCCGATGCCCGAACTGCGCGCGTTCCAGCCGCAGCATCTGGCGATGCTGCAACTGGTTGCGCAGCATGCTGCCGCCACCGCCGCGCAAACCGGGCCGCATCACGAAAACCTGCTCGAACTGATCGGGCGCAGCACTCTGGTGGTGTGGTCGAACGTCATCGGTCTGCTTGGTTTCGTCGGCCAGCTGTTTCTGGAAGTGACGACGCTGCTGAGCCATCCCGGGCGCTGGCGCTGGCGCGAATTCGGTACCCAGCTGGGGTCGATATTCGTCGGCGCGATTCCCATCGTGGCCGGCATGCTGTTCCTGCTCGGCGTGGTGTTCGCCTATCTTCTGGGGGACCAGGCGCTGCAGTTCGGCGCCAACATCTTCGTCGTCGACGGCATCCTGCTGGCGGTCATGCGCGAGGTGTCGCCGGTCATCGTCGCGGTCCTGGTGGCGGGGCGAACCGGCGCCGCCATCACTGCACAGCTCGGCACCATGAAGGTCACCGACGAGATCGACGCCATCACCACGCTTGGCCTGTCGCCGCTGGCGGTGCTGGTGATTCCGCGCATGCTGGCGCTGTTGATCGCCATGCCGCTGCTGGTGTTCATCGGCGACATCGCCGGGGTCGTCGGCGGCATGCTGGTGGCGCAGGAGCAGCTGGATATTTCCTATTACGTCTTCAAGGACCGCATGATTGATGTGATGGATCTGACAACCCTGCTGGTCGGCTTGTGCAAGGCGCCGGTGTTTGCCGCCTTCATCGCGCTCATCGCCTGCAGAATGGGGCTGTCGGTCACCCGCGACGCGCGCAGCGTGGGCGCGAACACCACCTCCACGGTGGTGCAAAGCCTGGTGGCCATCATCGTTCTCAACGCCATCTTTGCCGTCACCTTCGTGAAGCTGGGAATCTGATGGCCGAACTCGTCATCGATGTCCGCAATGTCGCCACCACCCTGGGCGGGCGCAGCATTCACCGCGACCTTAGCCTGTCCGTGGCGCGCGGCGAGGTGATCGCGCTGATCGGCGGCAGTGGCACCGGCAAGTCGGTGCTGATGCGCGAAATCATCGGCCTGCTTAAACCGCAGGCAGGCCGCATCGAGCTGCTCGGACAGTCGGTGTGGGACAGCACGTCCGAGCAGATGAACGCGCTGAGCCGCCGCTTTGGCGTGCTGTTCCAGGATGGCGCGCTGTTCTCGTCCCTTTCCGTGGAGGACAACGTCGCCACCCCGCTGTTCGAGCACACCGACCTGCCGCATGCCACCTGCCGCCGGCTGGCGCGGCTGAAGCTCGCGCTGGCCGGGCTGCCGCCGGATGCCGCCGGCAAGCGGCCGAGCGAACTGTCCGGCGGCATGCGCAAGCGCGTGGCGCTGGCGCGCGCGCTGGCACTCGATCCCGAGTTGCTGTTTCTCGACGAGCCGACCTCCGGCCTCGATCCGATTTCCGCACGCGCCTTCGACCGCCTGATCCGGCTGCTGGCCGACAGCCTCGGCCTCACCGTATTCCTCGTCACCCACGACTTGGATACACTGTTTTCGATTATCGACCGCGTCATCGTGCTGTCGGACGGCCGCGTGCTCGGCAGCGGAACCGTGGCCGAACTGAAACACATCGACGATCCGTGGCTGCGCGACTATTTCGCCGCACGCGCATCGGA
>JAIBFE010000034.1 GCA_019459705.1 Thiobacillus sp.
TGACCACGGCGAGCGAGGACAAGAGGTCCCAGATCGGCTTCACTGCGTCGCCGTAGATGGTGGGGGTGCCGAAGGCGAGGCCGTCTGCCTCTTCGATCAGGTCGACGAAGGGCGCGACCTCGCCGCCCTGCAGGTCGTACAGCGAGGCGCGCACGCCGTCGATTTCCTCGGCGCCGTCATGCACCGCCTGCGCCATGCGCGCAGTGTTGCCGTACGAGGAGATGTAGAACACGATCAGGGTCTTGTCGCGATCCGCTTCGTTGTGCAGCTGCGGCGCGGCCAGCTGGCGGTAGCGCTGCACGTAGGCACGCGGGGCGTCGCGCAGGATGGGGCCGTGCGCCGGCGCGATCAGCTTCAGCTCCAGCGGCTCGATCAGGTCGAGCGCCTCGCGCACATACTCGCGGAACGGCCGCATGATGTGGGCGTAGTAGTACTCGAAGGAAAAACGGAAGTCGCCGACGCGGTCGTTGAACAGGCGCGCATCGCAGAAATGGCAGCCGAACACGTCGCCGGAAAACAGCACGCCGGCTTCCTCAAGATAGGTGCACTGGGTGTCGGGCCAGTGCAGGTAGGGCGTGTTCAGAAAACGCAGGCTGCGGTCGCCCAGACTGATGGTGTCGCCCGTGTTGACCGGGGTATAGGCCAATGTCTCGCTCTTCAGCAGCGCCTTCAGCATCATCTGCGCCTTGACCGAGATATACAGCCGAGCCTGCGGCGCGCGCCGCATCAGTTCGGGCAGCGCCCCGGTGTGGTCGGGCTCCAGGTGGTTGAGCACGATGGCGGTGATGTCGTCGTAGCGCGCCACCTGCTCCAGGCGCTCGAAAAAGGTGTCGGCATATTCCGCCTTCACCGTATCGATCACCGCCACGCCCGCGCTGCCGCGCACGCAATAGGCGTTGTAGGTGGTGCCGTTGGCGGTCTTCAGGATGACGTCGAATTCGCGGAGACTGGGGTCGAGCGCGCCCACCCAGTGCACGCCAGGTGCGAGCTCGACCGCGTCGAGGTCCGTGCTCACGGCAGGGCCTCGCGGCAGGATGGGCCGGGGCGCGCCCGGGTGCAGGTTTCCAGGTCGCGTTGCGGCAGCAGGCTCTCCAGTCCCAGCCAGGCATCGACCTCGATCAGGTCGAACCCGACACAGCGCCGCCCCTCGGATTCCATCAGCGGACGCCGGATCAGCAGCGGGTCTTTCTCCATTTCCAGCAGCGCCTCGTCCTCGCCCAGGCGGGCCGGGTCGATCTCGCCCGACTTGATGCGCGGCGCGCTGGGATTGAACCACTGCGCCACCGGCAGATCCCCGAAAAACGGCCGCAGGCGCTCGGGCGTCCATACTTCGGCGAGCAGATTCCTCGCCCACACGCTATGGCCTGCGGCAGCCAGCAAAGTCTTTTGCCGCGTGTTGTTGGCGCAGCCGGGTTTTTCATAGAAGACGACGCTGGCCATGATGCGTCAGCCGGTCTTGGCTTCCAGCGCCGCCTGGTAGGTCGCTTCCACCGCCGCCTGGTACTTGGCCAGCATCTCGGACGAGATGCCGGTGAGCGATCCGGGCAGGTTCAGCGCCACCCCCAATTCATCGACTATGGCGCCCTCGATCGGGCAGATGCTCGAGCACTGCGCGTCGTCGTAGTCGCCCAGGCATTCGGTGCACTTGTCCGGATCGATGAGGAAGTGCGGCGACGCCTGATAGATCGCCTCGTTGGGACACAGCGGTTCGCAGGCGTAGCAATTCACGCAGGATTCGATGATTTCCAGTGACATGGCGGTGATCTCCTCAGGCGACTTTCTGCTGCTGCACGGGCGCTTCGTCTAGCTTGCCGGCGGCACGCAATTCCTCGTACACCGCGGCGATGGCTTCCTCGATCGGCTCCATCGCATGCTCGCCGTTCGGCTGGATGCCGGCGGCTTCCAGCGGCGCCCACGGTTCGAAGCCGATCTTGGCCGACAGCACCACCTCGCAGCCCTTCAGCACGCGCAGGGTTTCGTCCAGCGCCGACTCGCCGTCGCCGCAACTCGATCCGCCTTCGCAATACGGCGTCGTCTTGCGGTGGCCGATGAAGCGCACGCCGGCGGGCGAAGCCTCGTACACCAGGAACTCGTGCGCATGGCCGAAGTGCTCGTTGATGACGCCGCCGCCCTTGGTCGACACCGCCATCAGCACCGGACGGGTGGGCGGCGCATCGGC
>JAIBFE010000091.1 GCA_019459705.1 Thiobacillus sp.
GCAGGTCAACCAGGCGGTCACCCAGATGGACGACGCGACCCAGCAGAACGCTGCCCTGGTCGAGGAGGCTGCGGCTGCGGCCGAGAGCCTGCAGAGCCAGGCGGCGAAGCTGGCCGAGGCGGTGAGCGTGTTCAGGCTGGAAACGGGTGCCTTTCAGGTCCGCCCTGAGTTGCCGGTGCTGAGAGACGTCGTGGCGCAGTTGCCGAATGCCTCCAAGGCCAGATCCAAAACGGCCCCGGTTCCCGTCGCGCGGCCTAAGAAACTGGCCGCCGGCGGTGGTGGCCACAACGATGAGTGGGAAGAGTTCTGAGGCAAGTGCCCGCATTGAAGCGGGCGCGGGCCTTGGCCAGTAACAGAATTTGAATGTGGATTGAGAAGGTCTTGCAAACATGAAACTGAAGTCAAAAATCATTTTGAGCATGGGGATGGTGTTCGTGCTCTTCAGCGTGGCGATCGGCGTGGCGCTGACCGGCATGCAGAGCAACAAGAACCGGTTCGAGAAATTTCTCGAACAGGATCTGGCGCTCGCGCAGGCGGCCACCAATCTGTATGCCCACGGTCTGCAAATGGGCCAGGCGGTGCGCAATATCGTCATGGATCCGACCAACCAGGCGGCTTACAAGAACCTGGAGGCTTCGGCGGCCGAGTTCAAGGCGAACAGTGAGGCAGCTCTGGCGCTGGCCGCAGCGAATCCCGCCGAACTGAAGATCCTGGAAGAGGTGGTGGCCTTGCGTGAACAGCAGATCCCGCTGCAGGCCAAGGTCGTTTCGCTTGCAAGCACCGATCAGGCTGCGGCCATCGCTGCGATCAGCCAGGAAGAAACGCCGGTGTGGCGCAACATCCGGACGCGCCTGATGGATTTCAACAAGGTCAAAAATGCCGAGGTCGAGCAGACCAAGGCCGAGATGGCTGCATTCAGCCAGCGCATGCTGACGATCACGCTGGTGCTGGTGGTGGTGGCGCTGGTGGTGGCGAGCGCGATCGTTGTCTGGCTGGTCCGTCACATCATGAAGCAGCTGGGCGGCGAGCCTGCCTATGCGGTGGAAGTGGCCCGCGCGATCTCGGAAGGCGATTTCTCGAAATCGGTCGCCCTTGAAAAAGGCGATACGTCGAGCCTGCTTTATGCCATCAATGCCATGCGTCAGAATCTGACCGCGACGGTCGGGGATATCCGGCATTCGACCGAGACCATTGCAGTTGCTACACGCGAGATCGCCACCGGCAACGCCGACCTGTCCTCGCGCACCGAATCGCAGGCCTCGAGCCTGGAGGAAACCGCCTCTTCGATGGAAGAGCTGACCAGCACCGTCAAGCAGAACGCCGAGAACGCCCGTCAGGCCAACCAGCTCGTCGTCTCCACCGCCGACGTCGCCGTCAAGGGCGGGCAGGTCGT
>JAIBFE010000053.1 GCA_019459705.1 Thiobacillus sp.
GGTGGGGCTGGCGTACGGCTTCAAGTTTTTGTGGTCGCCGCTGGTGGATCGGCTGCCGCTGCCCTTCCTCACCGCGCGGCTGGGCAAGCGGCGGGCGTGGCTGCTGCTGTCGCAGGTCTGCATCGCCGCCGCGCTGCTGGGCATGGCGAACACCGACCCTGTGACGAACCTGACCCACATGGTGTTCTTCGCACTGGCGGTGGCCTTCGCCTCGGCGACGCAGGACATCGCGCTCGACGCCTACCGCATCGAAGCCGTTGAAATTGAGAAGCAGGGCGCGATGGCGGCGACCTACCAGGCGGGCTACCGCATCGCGATGATCACGGCCGGTGCGGGCGTGCTATGGATCGCGGCGAGGGTGGATCCCTCCGCGGCGACCTTTGACTTCGGTCCCTGGCTGGTGGCGTACACGGCGATGGGGGCGCTGTTGGCAGTGGGCATCCTCACCTCGCTTATCATCCGCTAACCGGATAAGATGATTTCCAGCGTCACCCCCGAGCGGGAGGCGCACACGCGGGAACGGTTTGCCGCGGCCGGGCTGAGCGGCTGGATGCTGACCGCCACGGCATGGTTCCACAGCGCGGTGCTGTCGCCCTTCATCGACTTCATCCAGCGCTACAAGTGGCAGGCCGTGCTGATGCTGGCGCTGATTGCGGTGTACCGCATCTCGGACGTGGTGATGGGGGTGATGAGCAACCCCTTCTACCAGGAAATGGGCTTCACCAAGGACGAGGTGGCGACGGTGTCGAAGGTGTACGGCGTGATCATGACCATTGCCGGCGCCGGGCTTGGCGGTCTGCTGGTGATGCGCATGGGGGTGATGCGCACGCTGTTCCTGGGCGCGGTGCTGTCGGCGGCGACCAACCTGCTGTTCGTGTGGCTGGCCGGGCGCGGCCACGACGTCGGCGCGCTGGTGTTCACGGTGTCGGCGGACAACCTGTCGGCGGGGATCGCATCAAGCGCCTTCGTCGCCTATCTCTCGGGGCTGGTGAACCAGGCCTACTCGGCGACGCAGTACGCGCTGTTCACTTCGGTGATGCTGCTGTTGCCGAAGTTCATCGCGGGCTTTTCCGGCGAGTTCGTCGATGCGTACGGCTGGGCGAACTTCTTCACCGGCACGGCGGCGATCGGGATTCCGGTGCTGCTGCTGGTGTGGCTCGTGTCACGAAACCACAAGCAGGCATGATCGAATTCTCCCTGCTCACCGCCCTGCTCGCCGGTCTCCTCGGCGGCGTGCATTGCGTCGGCATGTGCGGCGGCATCGTCGCGGCGTTTTCCTTCCGCGCCGACGGCAGCACGCCACCGTTCAGGATGCACCTGGCCTACAACCTGGGGCGGGTGTCGTCGTATGTGGTGTTCGGTGCGCTGGCCGGGACGCTCGGTGCCTCGCTCAAACTGGCAGAATTCATGCCGGTGCAGACGCTGCTGTTCGTGCTGGCGCAGGGGGTGATGATCCTGCTCGGCCTGTACCTGGCCGGGTTCAACCAGTGGGTACTGGTGTTCGAGCGCGCCGGCGGCGCGCTGTGGCGCGGGGTGAAGCCGCTGTTCCAGAAGCTGCTGCCGGTGAAATCGCTGCCGCAGGCATGGCTGGCGGGCATGGCCTGGGGCTGGCTGCCGTGCGGGCTGGTGTATTCGGTGCTGGTGTCGGCGGTGGCGGCGGGCAGCACCACCTCGGGGGCAGCGCTGATGCTGGCGTTCGGCCTGGGCACCCTGCCGAACCTGCTGGGCATGGGCCTGTTCGCGCGGCAGATCCAGCCCTTCATGCAGCAGCTGTGGGTGCGCCGCGCGGCCGGCCTGACGGTGGCGGGCTTCGGCGCGTGGGGCCTGCTGACCCTCGCCTGGTCCGCGTTCCGCAACACCTGAAACCCGTCTCTTGCAAACAAACAGCCCCGGTTCCGGGGCTGTTTGATCTCGGCCTTACTTGTAGAACTTCTGGTTGAAGACCATCTCGTGTTTCGGTTCGCCGGCCACTTCGACAGTGGCGGTGAACTTCAGCGTGTCGGGCGGGGCCACGCGGAATTCGCCCAGGTAGTAGATCGCCGTGCCCTCCTTGATCTCGCGCATCGCGACGTTGGCCAGTTGCTGATTGAGGTTGGTGACGTAGAGCGTGATCCTGGCCGGCACCGGCGTCAACGCGCCGACCTTGTTCGGCTTCAGCACCGACATCGTCACCAGTCCGCGTGTCTTGCTGCGCTCGATCTTGTAGGCGCGCGCAACGTCAGGCGACAGTTCGTCGGTGGTCAGCGCGTTGTAATGGATTTCGAGCGACCCGAATTTCTGCGAGATCTCGGCGTGGGCGACGGCAGCAACGGAACACAGGCACAGGGCGGCAAGCAGGCGCTTCATGGTCTCTCTCCTTGTTGTGGGTGATGCCTTGTTGATTGTAGATGCTTATTGCAGCGTGGCGAGCCAGGCGGTGAGTTCGTCGAGCGCCTGGCTGACCGCGAGATTCGAGGCCTGCGCGGCGCCGGCCGCATCATAGGTGGTCAGCGGCACCTGCTGCTCGAATACCCGGCGCCCCTGTAGCGTGCGCTGCTTCAGGTCGACCAGTTCGGCACGCAGCACCAGACGCACCTGCCCGGGCTGGCTGGCTGCGTCGTGGTAGAACTCGACCAGTTCGGTATCCAGCAGCACGTCGCCCCGCACATAGCCGCCGGCGGCGGCAACGTGATAGCTGCCCAGGCGATCGAGCCGGACCCGCATCAGATCGGCGAAGCGCTTTCCGGGCCGCTCGGTCCAGCGCGCGAACTGGTACTGGCCGCGGGTGCCGGGACTGCGGCTGAAGATGAGCTGGTCGGTGTCGTAGAAACCGCCGGTGGTGGTGTCGAGCACCAGCAGGATGGGCGCGCCGGCACGCAGTGGCGCCGCGGGAGCAGCAGCAGCGGTGTCGTTCAGCACGTAATAGACCACCGCAGGCCCGTCATTCTTTCCGCCCATGTTGAGGCAGCCGGCAAGCATCAGGCTCAGCGCGGCAAGGACCAGGAGGCTTGTTTTTTTCATGGCAGTTTTTCTCCGGGGCCGAGCTGCTGCAGGCCGGGGCCGAACAGGATGGTGCGCGGTTCGGACAGGCGCTGGCCGGCGGTGGTGAGGGTATCGGCGCTGGTGCGCACGTCGCGGCTGACGTTGGTCAGTTCCAGGGTGCTGGTTTCGGTGAGTTGCTGGATCTGGCCGGAAATCAGGCTGGCGTCGCGCTGCAGTTTTTCGATCGCGACCCTGGCTTCGGTCAGGGCGGCTTCGGCGTTGTTCCCCACCCCGACGATGCTGCCCTCGGCGCGGGTGGCGGCCTGGCTGATGCTGGCACCGGCAAAGCGGAATTCGTCGGAGGCGTCGCGGATTCCCTGCACCACGGCGTCGAGGCTCTGCTTGTTGGCGGCCAGATGGGCGGACAGTTCGTTGAGATTGGCCAGGGTCTGCGAGATGGCGCGCTGGTTTTCATCGGA
>JAIBFE010000057.1 GCA_019459705.1 Thiobacillus sp.
AAGCCGGCGGCTTCGCACAGGTGCACGATCTGTCCGGGCCGGGCGCCTTTCAGCGCCACCCGCAGGCGGGGTTCGTTTTGCCAGCTCACCTTGATGGCGGGCGGGGTACGGCCCGCGAAGGGGATGCCCCGGGTCAGCCGCTTGAGGCCGTCGGGGGGCGGATTACCGGCGACCTCGACGATGACTTCGTGTTCCAGCGTCGCGGCATCTTCAGTCAGTTTGCGCACCACGCGCCAGTCCTGGGTGAAGACGACGAGGCCGCCGGCTGCAGATTCCAGCGGCGCGCACAGGGTCAGCTGGGCGAAATGTTTTTTCAGTGGACGGATGCCGGAGGTGTCTTCGTCCCACAGGGTGGCGGCGCTGAGTAATTCCGACGCGGGCTGGTCGCTGTCGATCGCCAGGCCGGGCGGCTTGTGCAGCAGCAGCGTGACGGGCTCGGCCTGACCGAGGTCGGCCTGGGGATCGATGTCGATGCGCTGGTCGGCGACGCGGAACTGCGGCTCCTCGACCACGATGCCGTCGACGCGCACCCAGCCGCCGGTGATGAACTGCTCGGCTTCGCGGCGCGAGCAGGCGCACAGTTCGGCGACGCGTTTGGACAGGCGGATGGATTCGGTCATGGCGGGCGGATGGGCGTGGGCTGCCAGTTTACCGCGGTGTTCGCGGCGCACCCAACGCAAGCGCATGGCCGCTGTCGGAACGCGGTTGTTATTGCCAGCGGGGGCGCGGTATGCTTTCAGGCCCATCCACCCGGAGACGCCCATGAAAACCGCACATCCCCTGTCAATGTTGTTTTTCACCACATCCGCCCACGCCGCCGTCATCGGCAAGGATGTCAGCTACAAGGCCGGCGAGACCACCATGAAAGGCTATCTGGCGTATGACGATGCCGCCAGGGGCCGGCGCGCCGCGGTGCTGGTGGTGCCAGAATGGTGGGGCGCGAACGACTACGCGAAAAAGCGCGCGCGCATGCTGGCGAGCGAAGGCTATGTCGCGCTGGTGGTCGACATGTACGGCGACGGCCAGATCGCCGACAACCCGAAGGACGCCGGCGCGCTGGCGGGCAGCGTGAACCGGAACCCGACGCTGGCCTACGCGCGCTTCGACGCCGCGCGCAAGCTTCTCGACCGCCAGCCGAATGTGAATAAGGGCGAGATTTCCGCGCTGGGCTACTGCTTCGGCGGCGGCGTGGTGCTTAATATGGCGCGTTCCGGCATGCCGCTGAAGGCGGCGGTGAGCTACCACGGCGTGCTGGCGACCGACATCTCGGTGAAGCCGGGCGACATCAAGACCAAGCTGCGTATCTTCCACGGCGAGGCCGACCCCATCGTGCCGCCCGAGCAGGTCGAGGCGTTCAAGACCGAAATGAACAATGCCAAGGCCGACTACATGTTCGTGAGCTACCCCGGCGTGAAG
>JAIBFE010000001.1 GCA_019459705.1 Thiobacillus sp.
TCGTCGACGACCGTCACGCCGGGCGCGGCGACGCGTTCGCCGATGCGGCCGGAGAAGGCCGAGCTGCCCTTGCGGTTGAAGTCGCCTTCGAGGCCGTGGCCGATGGCTTCGTGCAGCAGGATGCCGGGCCAGCCGGAGCCGAGCACGACGGTCATGCTGCCGGCGGGCGCGGGGCGGGCGTCGAGGTTGACCATGGCCTGGTGCACGGCCTGGCGCGCGTATTTTTACAGGATGTCGTCGGTGAAATAGCTGTAGTCGAAACGACCGCCGCCGCCACCACTGCCCTGCTCGCGGCGGCCGTCCTGCTCGGCGATGACCTGCAGCGACAGGCGCACCAGCGGGCGCACGTCAGCGGCGAGGTGGCCATCGGAACGCGCGATGAAGATCACTTCGTATTCGGAGGCAAGGCTCGCCATCACCTGGATCACGCGCGGGTCCATGGCGCGCGCCTTCTTCTCCAGTCGTTCCAGCAGCGCGACCTTGTCGGCGTCGGCCAGCGAGACCAGGGGGTCGACCGCGTTGTACAGCAGGCGGCCCTCGCCGCGATGAACCATGCCGAAGCTGCGGTTCTGCCCGGCGCGCGCGATGGCGCGGGTGGCGTCGGCGGCGGCGCCGAGCGCGTCGAGGCTGATGTCGTCGGAATAGGCGAACGCGGTTTTCTCGCCCGAGATCGCACGCACGCCGACGCCCTGGTCAATGTTGAAGCTGCCGGATTTGACCTGGCCTTCTTCGAGGCTCCAGCCTTCGGAGCGCGAATACTGGAAATACAGGTCGGCGTAATCGACGTCGTGCGTGAGCAGGCGGCCGAACACCGGCGCCAGCTTGTCGGCATCGAGGCCGTTCGGGGTCAGCAGCGTGGACTCGGCGGAGCGGAACAACTGCTCGGCGGTCTGGATGGGAACGAAGGCGTCGGTGGGGTTCATGGTGCGTCCTGTTTATTTGGTGGGCTCGCGCTTGGCCACGGCGCGGCGCTCGACCACTTCAACCGCGATCTGCTGACACTGGATGAAGCGGTGCTGCAGCGCGGGCAGGCTCTTGCGCAGGCTGGCCTGGTAGGCCGGGTTGATGTTGGCGATGACCACGCCGGATCCGCGCGGCAGGCGGTCGAGCACCACGCCCCAGGGGTCGACGATCATGCTGTCGCCGTGGGTCTCGCGACCCGACAGGTGATAGCCGCCCTGCGCCGGGGCGACCA
>JAIBFE010000081.1 GCA_019459705.1 Thiobacillus sp.
GCATCATTTCAGCGGCACGCTGCGACATGTTCTTGAAGATTTTTTCACGCATGTCTTCCGATGCGCCCTTGAGCGCGATGATGAGCGAGTCGGACTGGATCTCGCGCAGCAGCAGCTGGATGCCGCGGTCCTCGATGTCCATGATGTTCTCGAACACGAACATCTCGTCCATGATCTTCTGCGCCATCTCGGGATCGTAGTTTTTCAGGTACTCCATGGCGGAGGATTCGTTGTCGCCGCTCATGAAGTTGAGGATGTCCGCCGCCGCTCGCGTGCCGCCCATGGGGGGTTTCTTCAGTACGTCGCTGCCGTACAGCAGTTTGGTCTTCAGGTCGTTGAGTGCGGGAAGCGCCGCCGGCTGCACGCCTGAGAGCGTGGCAATGCGCAGCAGCACGTCATTGCGCAGGCGTTCGGTGAAGCAGTTGAGGATTTCGCAGGCCTGGTCGCGTTCCAGGTGCACCAGGATGGTCGAAATGGTCTGCGGATGCTCGTTGTGGATGAGGTCGGCCACCGATTCGGCATCCATCCACTTCAGGCTTTCGATGCCGCTGGCATCGCCGCCGCCGCCCAGAATCCGGTTCAGCAGCGATGAAGCCTTGTCTTCGCCTAGCGCGTTCTTGAGGACGGTACGGATATAGTCGTTGGAGTCCAGGCCCAGCGAGGAACTCTGGTCGGCCACATTGTTGAAGTCCTCGAGCACGCCTTCCACTTCTTCCTGCGGAATGGACTTCATGCTGGTCATGGCTTCACCCAGCTTCTGCACTTCGCGCGGCCCCAGGTACTTCATGACCTCCGATGCACCGTTTTCGCCCAGCGCAAGCATCAGGATCGCGCCCTTGGTGATGCCGTTGTTATCACTCATTGCTGGCCACCCAGGTTTTAACGATGTTGGCGACTACGCGCGGATCCTCGTTGGCCAGCTTCTGCGCCCGCGTCAGGTTTTCCTCGTAGCTGCGCTGGCCGGGGAGTGCCAGCGTCCCGCCATGGGCAGCAGCATTATGCAAGGCCGCTGCGTGTCCGGGCGCGGGCAGCGCGGGCGCCTCGCTGAGTTTCTTCAGCATCGGTTTCATCACGCGCAGGTACAGGATGAACAGGGCCAGCGCCATCAACAGGTACTTGCCTGCGGACTGGGCCATCTGGAAATAATCGGCGTATTCGGGGTTCTTCCAGAGGGGCGGCTCGGGGAGCGCTTCCTGCTCGGCACGGGCAAAGGGCGTATTCACCACGTTGACGGAGTCGCCGCGTTCCGCGTTGAAGCCCATGGCTTCCTTGACCAGAGTGGTGATCTGGGTCTTCTCGGCTTCGGTCAGCGGCTTCATCGCCACCTTGCCATCCTTGCCCAGGGTCTGCTTGTAGTTGACGACCACTGCGACCGACAGCCGCTTGAGTCCGCCGCTGCCCTGCTGGACATACTGGATGGTCTTGTCGACTTCGTAGTTGACAGTCGCATCTTTGCGCGTGTTTCCGAGAGGAGCTGCGGCATCCGGTGCGGCGGTTTTCTGCGCCGCTGCAGTGATCGGTGCGGTGGCCGGTGCCGGCGGCTGGTTGGTCAGCGCGCCCGGCACGCCGCCGGGACTGGCGCTGCCGTTCAGCGATTCGCTGGTCTGCTGGCTGCGAATCACCATGGCGTCGGGTGTCTGGTTCGGCTTGTAGGATTCGACCGCCTGCTCGCTGCGCGAAAAGTCGACGTCGGCCGTTGCTTCGGCGCGCACGTTGTTGGGGCCGACGATCGGGGTAATGATCGACTCGATCCGCTTGACCACGCTTTGCTGCAGTTCCTGCACATATTTGATCTGGCTGGGGTCCATGCCGTTGATGCTGGCCGGCTTGCCTGTTTCGGAGAGCAGATTGCCGTTCTGGTCGACCACCGTCACGTTCTTGATCGGCAGCTCGGGCACGCTGCTGGCCACCAGGTGGACGATGGCGCTGACCTGCTGCGGATCCAGCGTGCGACCGGGATGCAGGTTGAGCAGCACCGAGGCCGTGGGCTGCTTCTGCTCGGAAACGAACACCGAATCCTTGGGCATGGCCAGATGGACGCGCGCCGCCTGCACCGCGGAGACCGATTCGATCGAGCGGGCAAGTTCGCCTTCCATGGCGCGCTGGAAGTTGATCCGCTCGACGAACTGCGAGGACCCCAGCTTCTGGTTTTCCATCAACTCGAAGCCGACATTGCCGCCTTTGGGCAGGCCCTGCGAGGCCAGCTTCAGGCGCGCATCGTGCACCTGGTCGGCGGGAACCAGCACGGCGCCGCCACCCTCGGCATATTTGTAGGGGATGTTCATCTTTTCCAGCTCGGCGACGATCGCGCCGCCGTCGCGGTCGCTGAAGTTCGAGAACAGCACGCGATAGTCGGGCTGCTGTCCCCACATCCAGACCGCGCCCATGACGGCAACGACTGCCGCCACGCCCAGCATCAGCATGATTTTTCGTCCGCCTGCCGTCCGGGTAAATTCCATGACGTTGGCCGGAACCACCATTTCACCCTCTACCGCCATAATCCTGTCCCCATCGTGTTGGCGTCATGGGCCGGCTTGTTTCCGATTGCGGTGTTCTCGTCGTGTTGCCCCTTGGGATTATCGCTATGTGATCGTTTTATCGGCAGCGCCTTGGTTTTCAATCGG
>JAIBFE010000127.1 GCA_019459705.1 Thiobacillus sp.
TCCGATACGGCGTTTCGATGAAGCCATACCAGTTGGTGCGGGCAAACAGGGCCAGCGAGTTGATCAGGCCGATGTTCGGGCCTTCCGGCGTTTCGATCGGGCAGACGCGGCCGTAGTGGGTCGGGTGCACGTCGCGCACCTCGAAGCCGGCGCGCTCACGGGTCAGGCCGCCAGGGCCCAGCGCCGAGACGCGGCGCTTGTGGGTGATCTCGGACAGCGGGTTGGTCTGGTCCATGAACTGCGACAACTGGCTGGAACCGAAGAATTCCTTGATCGCCGCCGACACCGGCTTGGCGTTGATCAGGTCGTGCGGCATCAGGTTGTCGGATTCGGCTTGGGAGAGACGCTCGCGCACCGCACGCTCCACCCGCACCAGACCGGCGCGGAACTGGTTCTCCGCCAGTTCGCCGACCGAACGCACACGGCGGTTGCCGAGGTGGTCGATGTCGTCGATCTCGACACGGCCGTTGCGCAGCTCGACCAGGATCTTGATGACGGCGACGATGTCTTCGGTCGACAGGGTGCCGGTGCCGGTCAGTTCGTCGCGGCCGATGCGGCGGTTGAACTTCATGCGGCCCACGGCCGACAGGTCGTAGCGGTCTTCACTGAAGAACAGGTTGCCGAACAGCGCATTCACCGCGTCCTCGGTGGGCGGTTCGCCCGGGCGCATCATGCGGTAGATCGCAACCTTGGCGGCATACTCGTCCATGGTGTCGTCGGTGCGCAGCGTCTGCGAAATGAAGGCGCCGTGGTCGAGGTCGTTGGTGTAGAGCGTCTGGAACTTGTCGATACCGGCAGCGGCCAGCTTGGTCAGCAGCTCCTCGGTGATCTCGTCGTTGGCGCGCGCCACCAGCTCACCCGTATTCTTGTCGACTACGTCATGCGACAGCACGCGGCCCACCACGAACTCGGCCGGCACCGCCCATTTTTTGACGCCGGCGGCGTCCAGCTCGCGGATGTGCTTGGCGGTGATGCGCTTGTCCTTCGGCACGATGACATGATCGTCCTTGCCGCAGATGTCGAAGC
>JAIBFE010000135.1 GCA_019459705.1 Thiobacillus sp.
TCGTCGTTGCTGCCGGCGAGCGCCACCATGTTGAGCTTGATCGGCGCAAAGCCCGCGTCCTGCGCGGCGGCGAGGCCGGCCATCACCTTGGCCAGCACGTCGCGGCCGTTGGTTTTTTACACCCCCGCCTGCTGCAGCGCATCGAGGCTGACGTTGAGCCGCGTCACCCCGGCGGCTTTAAGCGCGTGGGCGTGCTTGTCGAGCTGGGTGGCGTTGGTGGACAGAGACAGGTCGTCGATGCCGGGCAGCGCGGCGATACGTTTTGACAAGCCGGCGCTGTCGCGCCGCAACAGCGGCTCGCCGCCGGTCAGGCGGATGCGGCTGACGCCGAGCCGGGCGAAGGCGCCGACCAGGCGTTCGATCTCGTCGAAGCTGAGCCAGTGCTCGGGTTCCTCGAAGCCCGTGAAGCCTTCGGGAATGCAGTAGCTGCAGCGCAGATCGCAGCGATCCGTCACCGACAGCCGCACGTAATCGATGCGGCGGCCAAACTGGTCGACAAGACCCCGCTGATCGGTCGGAACGGCTGCGTACATGGTGGTGGTTGGCAGGAATCGGTTATATATGAAAAAATATAACCCTATTCAAGCGGATAGGCAAACCATGAAAGTGCCACCATGAAGATCTTTGGCATCGCAGGCTATAGCGGCAGCGGCAAGACCACGCTGATCGAGCGGGTGCTGCCGCTGCTGATTGCCCGTGGACTCAAGGTGGCGGTGATCAAGCACACTCACCATGATTTCGATATCGACCGTCCCGGCAAGGACAGCGGGCGCGCGCGGGAGGCGGGCGCGGCGGCGGTGCTGCTGGCCTCCGACCATCGCACCGCGGTACTGACCGAGCATCGCAACACGCCGCCCCTGCTGGACGATCTGCTGGCCAAGCTGCCGCCGTGCGATCTGGTGCTGGTCGAAGGCTACAAGCGCGAAGCGATCCCCAAGCTGGAAGTGCATCGTACCGAGACCACCAAGCCCTGGCTGTTTCCCGACGACCCGACTATTCTGGCGGTAGCATCCGACGTGGAGGCACCAAGCGGTTTTCCCCGCATCGACCTCGATGCCGTTTCCCAACTCACCGATTTCATTCTTGACCATGCTCTCCGCCGACCAACTGCTTGATGCCCTGCTGGAACGCGCCCGTGGCGTGACCGCAAGCGAAACCGTATCCGTGACGAACGCGCTCGGGCGCGTGCTCGCTGCGCCGCTGACCTCCGCCATCACCGTGCCGCCGCTCGACAACAGCGCGATGGACGGCTACGCCGTGCGCGTTGCCGACGTCGCGGTGGCCGGTATCAGACTGCCGGTGTCGCAGCGTATCCTCGCCGGTGCAGTCGGTCAGCCGCTGGCGCCCGGCACCGCTGCGCGCATCTTCACCGGTGCACCGGTGCCGCCCGGAGCCGACGCCGTGCTGATGCAGGAATACTGCGGCACCGAAGGCGAGGAGGTCGTCATTCACGCGCTGCCACGACCTGGCGAAAACATTCGCCGCGCTGGCGAAGATATCCAGGGCGGGGCACAGGTTCTTGCCGCCGGCATTCGCCTCGGCGCCGCCGAAATGGGACTCGCCGCATCGATCGGGCTGGCCGAACTGCCTGTCTTCAGAAAGCTGAAAGTAGCGTGCTTCTTCACCGGCGATGAACTGGTGACGCCGGGTACGCCTTTGAAACCGGGCCAGATTTACAACTCCAACCGTTATCTGTTAACCGGACTGCTAAACGCACTCGGCTGCGAATTGATCGATTTCGGCATCGTTCCCGACACGCTGGAAGCAACTGAAACTGCACTGGAAGGCGCCGCCAGCATTGCCGACGTCGTCATTACCAGCGGTGGGGTGTCGGTGGGCGAGGCGGATTACGTGAAGGCCGCGGTCGAGAAGGTCGGCCGCGTCGAGATGTGGAAGGTCGCGATGAAACCCGGCAAGCCGCTGGTCTACGGACGCGTGGGGGACGCCGACTTCATCGGCCTGCCCGGCAACCCGGTGTCGGCCTTCGTCACCTTCTGCCTGTTCGTGCGGCCGTTCCTGCTGAAGCGCATGGGTGCGGCCGACGTGCTGTACCGCGCGTTCGCCGTGCAGGCGGATTTCGTCTGGAAGAAGCCGGGCGCGCGGCGCGAATTCCTGCGTGCCCGGCTGCAGCCCAATGGCAAGCTGGCGCTGTTCCCGAACCAGAGCTCGGGTGTGCTGACCTCGTGCGCCTGGGCCGATGGTCTGATCGATCTCGAAATCGGCCAGACCATCCAGCCGGGCGACTGGGTGCGCTTTATTCCCTTCTCGGAGCTGCTCGCATGAAGCTGCGCCTGCTGTACTTTGCCCGCCTGCGCGAGCGCTTCGGCGTGGCCGAAGAGGGAATCGAATTCGCCGGCGCCACGGCCGCCGACCTGCTGGCCGTGCTGCAGGCGCGCGGTGGCGTGTGGGCGGAGGAACTGGCGGCGGGCCGGGCGTTCCGTGTGGCAGTCGACCAGGATCTTGTCGCGCTCGATGCGGTGCTGCATGACGGTGCCGAAATCGCGATCTTTCCGCCGGTGACCGGGGGCTAGCGCGGTGAAGATTCTCGTTCAGGCCGACGCCTTCGACCTCGGCACCGAAGTCGATGCGATGCGCCAAGGCCGCACCGACATCGGTGCCATCGCCAGCTTCGTCGGTCTGGCGCGCGACATCAACGAAGGCAGCGGCGTCGCGGCGATGACGCTGGAGCATTATCCCGGCATGACCGAAAAGGCGCTGGCCGCGCTGGTCGACGCGGCCTACGCGCGCTGGACGCTGCAGGACGTGACGGTGATCCACCGTATCGGCCGGCTGCTGCCGGGCGATCCCATCGTGCTGGTGGCGGTGGCCAGCCGGCATCGCGGCGAAGCCTTCGCCGCCTGCGAATTCATCATGGATTATCTGAAGACCCAGGCGCCGTTCTGGAAGAAGGAAGAAACGTCCGAAGGCGAGCGCTGGGTCGAAGCGCGCGCCAGCGACGACGCGGCGGCAGCGCGCTGGTCGCGCGACTGATGGGCACCACGCCAGCACACAACATTCGTTCGGCGCACTAAGTCAGTGCCGCTTCCGATGCCTGCACAAGGGCATCGTCTGGACCCTTCGATCCCCCTCAATCCCTTTATCCATCAGGCCTGGGTGGGCGCGAGCACGCCTTGCTCAGAGCTGGCACGCGCGTTGCTATGTCATTACTCGTCATAACAAGTTCTGGAGTCTGACGAGATATGGTGAAGCCACAGAAAAAACCCTCGCAACTGTTGCATGTGTCGCCGGTGCCGCTCTACACGCAAATCAAGGAGATCCTGCGCGACCGCATTCTCGACGGTACCTACCAGGCGCACGAACAAATGCCGTCGGAAAGCGTGTTGATGAACACCTTCGGCGTCTCCCGCATCACGGTGCGGCAGGCCTTGGGCGACCTGCAGAAGGAAGGGCTGATCTTCAAGATCCACGGCAAGGGCACCTACGTGTCCAAGCCGAAGGCGTTCCAGAACATCGCCGAACTGCAGGGCTTCGGCGAGGCGATGTCGAGCATGGGTTACGAGACCTTCTCGCGCGTGGTGAGCATCAAGTCGATGCCCGCCGGTGCAACGGTCGGCGCCAAGCTGAATGCGGGTGACAGCGAGGAAATCGTCGAATTGCGCCGGGTGCGCTATCTCAATCGCGCGCCGATCTCGCTCGACGTGACCTACGTGCCCAAATCGATCGGCGAGCGCCTGGCAAAGGAAGACCTGGCGCATCGCGACGTCTTCCTCATCCTCGAAAACGACTACGACATCGCGCTCGGCGCGGCCGAGCTGCAGATCGAATCCATGCTGGCGGACGATTATCTGGCGCGGCAGTTGAACGTGGAGGAGGGCGCACCCGTTCTGCGGATCGAGCGCCTCACCCTGACCGCTGACGGTCGTCCGATTGATTTCGAATACCTGTATTACCGCGGCGATGCCTTCCAGTACCGGATGCGCATCGAACGTTCCCACGTCTAGGAGATTTTCATGAGCGACATGATTGCGGAAGTGGATGTGCTGGTGATTGGCGGCGGGACCGCCGGCCCGATGGCCGCCGTGAAGGCGAAGGAGAAGAACCCGAACCTGAAGGTGATGCTGCTGGAGAAGGCCAACGTGAAGCGCAGCGGCGCCATCTCGATGGGCATGGACGGCCTCAACAACGCGGTGATTCCCGGGCACGCCACGCCCGAGCAGTACGTCAAGGAAATTACCGTGGCCAACGACGGCATCGTCAACCAGAAGACGGTGATGGCCTACGCGCAGGAAAGCTTCAACATGATCAACCAGCTCGACCGCTGGGGGGTCAAGTTCGAGAAGGACGAGACCGGCGACTACGCGGTGAAGAAGGTGCACCACATCGGCACCTACGTGCTGCCGATGCCGGAAGGGCATCACATGAAGAAGGTGCTGTACCGCCAGCTGAAGAAGGCGCGCGTCGAGATCACCAACCGCTACATGGCCACCCGGCTGCTGCTGGATGAAAACGGCGCGATCGCCGGCGCCATGGTGCTCGACACCCGCGAGGGCGCCTTTGGCGTGATTCGCGCCAAGTCGGTGATCCTGTGCACCGGCGCGGCCGGCCGACTTGGCCTGCCGTCCTCCGGCTACCTTTTCGGCACCTACGAGAACCCGACCAATGCCGGCGACGGTTATGCGCTGGCCTACCACGCCGGCGCGGAACTCTCGGGCATCGAGTGCTACCAGATCAACCCGCTGATCAAGGACTACAACGGCCCGTCGTGTGCCTACGTCACCGGCCCCTTCGGCGGCTACACCGCCAACTCCAAGGGCGAGCGCTTCATCGAGTGCGACTACTGGAGCGGCCAGATGATGATGGAGTTCTACAAGGAACTCGAAGGCGGCAACGGCCCGGTTTTCCTCAAGATGGATCATCTGGCCGAAGAGACGATCGGCACCATCGAGCACATCCTGCACAGCAACGAGCGCCCGAGCCGCGGCCGTTTCCACGAAGGCCGCAAGCTCGACTACCGCCAGGGCATGGTGGAAATGCACATCTCGGAAATTGGATTATGCAGCGGCCACTCGGCCTCCGGCGTGTGGGTGGACGAGCACGCGGCGACCACCGTACCGGGCCTCTACGCCGCTGGCGACCTCGCCTGCGTGCCGCACAACTACATGCTGGGCGCTTTCGTGTACGGCCAGTTCGCCGGCCAGAGCGCGGCCGAGTACGCCATGTCACATGAACTGCCCGCGGTCGATGCCGCGCAGGTCGAGGCCGAGCGCAAGCGCGTGCTGGCGCCGCTGGCGAATCCGGACGGCCTGCCGCCCGCCCAGGTCGAGTACAAACTGCGCCGCTTCGTGAACGACTACCTGCAGCCGCCCAAGGTGACGAAGAAGATGGAAATCGGCCTCGATCGCTTCGCGGAAATTCGTGCCGACCTTGATTCCATGTCTGCAACGAATCCGCACGAACTGATGCGGGCGATGGAAGTGCATTTCATCCTCGACTGCGCGGAGATGGCGGCCCACGCTTCCCTCTATCGCACCGAGTCGCGCTGGGGCCTGTATCACTATCGCGTCGAGCATCCGGAAAAGGACGACGCCGACTGGTTCTGCCACGCGCAGCTGAAGAAAAACGAGGCGGGCGAAATGACCTGCTTCAAGCGCCCCATCGAACCCTACATCGTCGAACTCGACGATGAAGAGAAGGATGCCTACAACCGCCTGCGCGTCGTCAAGCAGGCCGAAGCCGCCTAAGGAGAACTTCCATGCCGATGACTATGAACCGGGTATCCGTGCCCGTGACCGTGAACGAAGAGGCCTGCATCGCCGACAAGGGCTGCACGGTCTGCGTCGAATCCTGCCCGCTCGACCTGCTGGCGATCGATCTGGTGAAGAAGAAGGCGTTCATGCAGTACGACGAGTGCTGGTATTGCCTGCCGTGCGAGAAGGATTGCCCGACCCAGGCGATCCGCGTCGACATCCCCTACCTGCTGCGCTGAGGAGCCCCGCATGATGCCTGCAACCTACCCCGCCGACCTGCAAAGCCGCCTGGCGAGCACCGACCCCGAGGTCCGACGCATTGCGGTCATGGACCTTCTGGACAGCGACGAGGACGACATCGACCAGTACCTGCTCGATGCGCTGAAGGATGCCGACGCCCAGGTGCGCGCCGAGGCGGCGCGCCTGCTCGAAGGCTACGAAACGCCCGAGGTGGTCGAGGGGCTGATCGGCGTGCTGGACGACGACAGCGCCGAGGTGCGCGAAGCCGCCGCGGTTTCGCTTTCCGAACTGAAGGACGCGGCGATGGGCGACGGGCTGCTGGCCGCGCTGCCCGTGTCGTCGTCGCCTTTCATGCTGGCGTCCCTGTTTCGCGCCCTGCGCGAGCTGCGCCGTCCCGAAGCCTTCGCGCCGGCACTGGCTGCGCTGGCCTCGGACGTGGTCGATGTCCGCTGTGCCGCGCTCGGCGTGCTGGGCTATCTGAAGAACCCGGCTGCGTTGCCCGAGATCGCGCGCGTTGCCGGCGGCGATGCCGATGTGGAAGCCCGCCGCATCGCGGTCGGGGCGCTCGGCTTTGCCACCGAATCCGCTGCGGTGGTCCCGGCGATGAAGCTGGCGCTGGTGGACGCCTCGTGGCAGGTGCGCGAGGAGGCGGCCGCCACGCTCGGCAAGCTGCTCGCCGCCGAGGCCATCGACGACCTGATCGCCGCCATGGCCGACCCCTACTGGCAGGTGCGGATCAAGGCCGCGCGCAGCCTGGGGCGCCTCAAGGCGAAGCCGGCCCTGCCGGTGCTGATCGAAGCGCTCGGCCACCCGATGAGCAACTTGCGCAAGGAAGCCGCTGTCGCCCTGGGCGAAGTCGGCGACATCGCGGCCATTCCCGCGCTCGAGAATGCGCTCTACGACAGCGATCCGGACGTGCGCAAGCTGGCGCGTCTGGCCCTGACCCAACTCTCGAAATGAGGAGCACGACATGACCTACGTTGTTGCGGAACCCTGCATCAAATGCAAATACGGCGACTGCGTCCCGGTGTGCCCGGTCGATGCATTTCACGAGGGGCCGAATTTCATGGTGATCGATCCGGAGGAGTGCATCGACTGCTCGCTGTGCGTCGACGAGTGTCCGGCCGGTGCGATTTTCGACGAGGCCAAGTTGCCGGAGGCGTACGCGCGCTACGTCGCGCTGAACGCCGAACTGACGCAGGTGTGGCCGCTGATCAAGGAAAAACCGGAGCCGCTTCTCGATGCGGATGAGTGGGTCGATACGCAGGACAAGTTTCAGTATCTGGAGAAGTTGCAAGCCGCCTGACGCACGCGTCTGGTGCGCGCGACGGCAGGCATGCACTGCCGTGGTCTGGATCCGGCAGGCAGACCGATGCAAGAGTTTAAATAACGTGGTTTTTCGGATGGCATAGAGATTGCTGAAAAGAGTTTGATAACAAGTTGCAGTGAGCTCTCAATCAATTCAAAAGGAAGGCACCACATGAACAGAACGCGCAGTTTCCCCACCCGAACGACAACCCCCCGAAAGATGAGCGCCGCACTGGCCTTCGTCGGCGTCCTGCTCGCACCGGCCGCGTATGCGGAAACCGTGACGGTCGGCATCGGCACGCAGAACACGACGACCAATACCGTGACCGGTGGCATCGTGATCGACAAGCTTGGCCTGCTGGACAAGTACCTGGCCGAGCTGAAGAAGACGCCGAAGTACAAGGACATCAACTTCAAGCTCGACTGGCAGAACTTCACCTCGGGCCCCCCTGTGACCAACGGCATGGTGGCGAACAAGCTGCAGATCGGCATGATGGGCGACTACCCACTGCTGGTGAACGGTGCCACCTTCCAGGCCGGCACCGAGACCAAGAGCGAGCTGATCGCGCTGATTGCCTACAACGTCAACGGCGCCGGCAATGGCATGGTGGTGCACAAGGACTCGCCCTACTACGAACTGTCCGACCTGAAGGGCAAGAAGGTGTCGGTGCCGTTCGGCTCGGCTGCGCACGGCATGCTGCTGAAGGCGATGGAAGACCGCGGCTGGAAGGAGGATTTCTGGGATCTCGCCAGCCAAAGCCCGGAGGTGGGCACCACCAACCTGCAGGAGCGCAAGCTCGACGGCCACGCCGACTTCGTGCCCTTCGCCGAGCTGCTGCCCTACCGCGGCTTCGCCCGCAAGATCTTCGACGGCGTCGAAACCAGGGTGCCGACCTTCCACGGCATCGTGGTGCGCAAGGACTTCTCCGACAAGTATCCGGAATTCGTGGTGGCCTACCTGAAGGCGCTGCTCGATGCCAACGACTGGGTGCGCAAGAACCCGGCGATGGCCGCGACCAAGATCGAGGAGTGGACCAAGATCGAGAAGGAAGTCGCCTACATGTTCCTCGGCCCCAGCGGTGTGCATACGCTTGACCCGAGCATCAAGCCGAAGTGGATCGAGACGGTCAAGTACGACCATGGCGTGCTGCAGCGCATGGGCCGTGTGAAGGACTTCAACGCCGACATCTGGGGCAACGAGACCTTCATCCGGCAGGCGTTCAAGGAAAAAGGCCTCAACTACGACAAGCAGAAGGCGAGCTTTGCCGGCTATGAGATCAGCGGCACCGACCCGCTGTGCAAGAAGCCGATCAAGAACCCGCGTGAAGGCGGTGAGGTCTGGGTCGAAGGCGGCGCCATCACTGCGTACAGCTCCGCCACCTGTACGCTTGGCGGGGTGAAGAAGGCGTTGTCCGAAGGCAAGAAAATCGGCGTGGCTTTCGTGTTCGACAAGACCACGGGCATCAAGCTGTTCGCGGACAAGGCGTTCTATGCGCTCAATGCCAAGGACCCGAAAAAGATCGAGATCGTGCCTTTCCTGCTGAAGAAGGATGCCGAAGCCTGGGCAGTCAAGCGCGGCGGCCGGCTCGCCACCTACACGGAAGTGTTGGCTGTCGCGAAAGTCGGAGGGTAAATCATGCGACCCGCAACCAGTCTCAACATCGTGACCGATCCGGCCGCTGACGCAGAGGAAGGGCCGAACCTGGCGCTTGCACCCAAGCCCGGAGTGCCGCCGCAGGCAACCCTCGCTCCGGCACAGTCGGCCGAGGTGCCGGCCCGACGTGTCGCAGCCTGGTTGCGGAGCGCGCTTCCCAAATTGCTGATGACGACGCTGTCGCTGGGCCTGTTCATCGCCTTCTGGTACTTCGCCACCAAGTACAAGCTGGACTTCTACATCCGCTTCAACAACATACCGAGCCCCGGCGAGGTGTGGGATAACGCAGCCTATCTCGCGCAAAGCGACAAGTTCTACAACAACATGTATGTCAGCCTGCGGCGGATCCTGATCGGCTTCGGCATCGCCACCGTGCTGGGGGTGGCGCTGGGGCTGTTGATCGGCCAGTACCGACTC
The DNA here is from genome assembly GCA_019459705.1 of Thiobacillus sp. GTDB lineage: Bacteria > Pseudomonadota > Gammaproteobacteria > Burkholderiales > Thiobacillaceae > Thiobacillus. Next base: position 9,328 of record JAIBFE010000135.1, read on the forward strand.
GCACGCGGCCTGCTGTTTCCGCTGTTCGAGACCTTGCGGCCGATCCCGGCCATCGCCTGGGTGCCGATGGCGATCATGCTGTGGCCCACCAACGAAACCAGCATCGTGTTCATCACTTTTCTGGGGTCGTTCTTTCCCATCCTGCTCAACACCATTCACGGCGTGAACAGCGTCGATCCGGTGCTGCTGCGCGCGGCGCGATGCCTGGGCACGAGCGAATACGGGCTGCTGCGCCAGGTCGTCCTGCCGGCCTCCCTGCCGCACATTTTCACCGGGCTTGCCATCGGCATGGGGGTGGCGTGGGTATCCCTGATTGCCGCCGAGATGATCTCGGGCCAGTTCGGTATCGGCTATTTCACCTGGGAGGCCTACTCGCTGATCGAGTACGCCGACATCGCCATCGGCATGATCGTGATCGGCGTGCTCGGCCTGTTGTGCAGCGGCGCCATCCGCATGCTGGGCAACATGTTGATGCCCTGGATGGCTGGCCCCACTCATGGAGGACAGAAATAATGACGCAAGCCGACGACAAACCGAATGCAACCGGACACATCCTGGTCGACCACCTGCGCGTCCGCTTCGGCAGCAATGCGGCCGCAGTGGAGGCGGTGAGCGATGTCTCCATGGAAGTTAAGCCGGGCGAATTCATCTCCATCATCGGCCCCTCGGGCTGTGGCAAGTCGACCCTGCTCAATGTGGTGGCCGGATTCGTCAAGCCGAGCGAGGGAACGGTGAGCATGGACGGCAAGGCGACGGACAAACCCAGCGCCGACCGCGGCATGGTGTTCCAGCAGTACTCGCTGTTCCCCTGGCTCTCTGTTCGCAAGAACGTGGAGTTCGGTCTCAAGCAGAAGGGGATGGACGCCAATCACCGCGAACAGGCGGCGCGCACGCTGCTCGGCCTGGCCGGCCTGCTCGCCTTCGAGAACCACTACCCGGACCAGCTCTCCGGCGGCATGAAGCAGCGCGTCGGCATCGTCCGCGCATTGGCCACCAGCCCGCAGGTGCTATTGATGGACGAGCCCTTTGGTGCGCTCGATGCGCAGACCCGTGTGGTGATGCAGCAGATCCTCACCAACATGTGGCAGCGCTTCCGCATCTCGGTGCTGTTTATCACGCACGACATCGACGAGAGCATCTTCCTGTCGGACCGGGTTTATGTGATGACGGCGCGGCCAGGCCGGATCAAGGCCGAGATTCCCATTTTGCTGCCACGTCCGCGCACGCCCGACATGGCCTTGAGTCCCGAATACCTGCGGATCAAGCAGCAGTTGCGTGATCTGATTACCGAGGAAAGTCTCAAGGCGATGGGCGGTGAGTTGAAGGACAGCGGGTTGGCTGGCTTCGATGTCGAGGTTGGGCCGAAGGGCGTAGCTGAACTCATCTGAACGACAGGCCGGCACGCCGGCCTGTC
>JAIBFE010000142.1 GCA_019459705.1 Thiobacillus sp.
CCGATTCCGCGCACATCCAGGAAAAGGAAGCCGAGTACGCCAACCTTGACCGCTTCCGCAAGGACATGGCGAAACGCGATGCCAAGCGCGGGCTGCCGCCGCGCGACACGGCGCCGCTGTATACCGTGGCGCAGGCGCAGGCCTCGCTGAAGCAGCTGAATCCGGTCGACTACGACCTGGAAATCGCACCGCATCCGCTGGTGCGCTGCATTTTCCGCGACGCCGGCCACATCCTCGGCTCGGCGATCGTCGAGGTCTGGGTGGGCGAAGGCTCGGGCCGCCGCAAGATCGTGTTTTCCGGCGACCTCGGCCAGCCCGCACGGCCGCTGCTGCGCGACCCTGCACACATCCACGACGCCGACTACCTGCTGGTCGAATCGACCTACGGCAACCGCGACCACAAGAGCATGGAAGCGACCCAGGACGAACTGGTGGAGGCGATCAACGACACCATCGAGCGCAAGGGCGGCAACGTCATCATTCCCGCCTTTGCGGTCGGCCGCACGCAGGACATGCTCTATCTGCTGGCCGACCTGACCCGGCAGGCGCGTATTCCCAAGCTCTCCGTGTTCGTCGATTCGCCGATGGCCACCGCGGCCACCGAAATCACCTACAAGCACATGGAGCTGCTGGATGCCGAAACCCATGAACTGATGGGCCGGCACGGCGGCGCGGCGCATTTCCGCAAGCTCGATTTCGTTGAGGACGTCGAGGAATCGAAGGCGCTCGACCGCATCAAGGGTGGCGCCGTGATCATTTCAGCGAGCGGCATGTGCGAGGCCGGGCGCATCAAGTTCCACCTGCGTGCCAATCTGGCACGTCGCGAATCGACCATTCTCATCACCGGCTTCCAGGCTGCCGGCACGTTCGGTCGCCGGCTGGTCGACGGCGCCAAACGCGTACGCCTGCTGGGCGAGGACATCCCGGTGCGCGCTGATCTCTATACGCTGGGCGGCCTGTCGGCGCATGCCGACCGCACTGCGCTGCTCGCCTGGCTCGGCCACTTTCGCAGCAAGCCGCGCCAGGTGTTCGTGGTGCACGGCGAGGAGGCCGTGGCGAGCAGCTTTGCGGCCGACCTGCAGACACAGTTCGGCTGGGATGCGACGGCACCGGTGCCGGGGCAAAGCGTCATTCTCGACTAGGGCGGATCAGATGATATTCAAATCGCATGCCATGGCCGGCATCCTGCTGGTCATGTTGAATGCCGGTCTGCCTGGGTCAGCGCACGCCGCCTCGGTAGCCGACTGGGAAGGCTGCAGCTCGATCACGGCGGATGTCGACCGCCTGGCGTGTTACGACCGCGTATCGGGACGGGCGCAGCCCGAGGCAGCCCCCTTGCCCCACGCTGAATCCGGGAGCGGGCCGCAAGTCGAGGCGGCTCCCGTGGCGGCACAGGCGGCGCCAGACGCAGACGGGCTGTTGTCGGCGCTGTCGCGCCACTGGGAACTCGACGACGAAGCCAAACAGGGCGCTTTCCTGTTTCGGCCCCATCGCCCCAACTATTTCCTGCCGCTCAAATACAGCAATTCGCCCAACAATACCCCATTCCAGGATCAGTTTATCCAGCCCGACCTGGGGCTGGATTCCCTCGAGGCCGAATTGCAGCTGAGCTTCAAGATCAAGGGGATGGAGGGCGTGTTCGGCCACGACAATCTCGACCTGAGGTTCGGCTACACGATCACTTCTTTCTGGCAGTCTTACAACGACACGATTTCCTCGCCGTTCCGCGAAACCAACTACGAACCGGAAGCGATCCTGACTTTTCGCACGAATTACGACTTGGCCGGTTTTCGCGGCCGTTTCATCAACCTGGGGATGGTGCACCAGTCGAATGGGCGCGGCGAAGGGTTGTCGCGCAGCTGGAATCGGGTCTATGCGCAATTCGGGTTCGAGCGCGACAACCTGGCCCTGCTGTTCCGCCCCTGGTACCGCCTCCCCGAAAGTGACGATGAAGATGACAACCCGGACATCGAGGATTATCTGGGGTACGGTGACCTGCAGGTGGTGTATCGCAAAGGCCGCAACGCCTATTCACTCTTGCTGCGCAACAATTTCAAGCGCACGGACAACCACGGCGCGCTGAAACTCAACTGGAGTTTCCCGCTGTATGGGCGGCTGAAAGGCTACGTACAGTACTTCAATGGCTACGGTGAATCGTTGATCGACTACAACCACAGGCAGCAGTCGTTCGGCGTGGGTGTCAGCCTGACCGAAGGCATGTAGGCCTCCCTCATTTTGCGCCCGGAAGAGCCTGTTCCAGGAGCGCACGCACATACTTCACCGGTATGGCGTAGCTGATGCCGCTTGGCGTGGAGAGCGCGGCTTCCTTCGCGCCTTTCACATACACCGAATTGACCACGCCCAGCACCTCGCCCGTATCGGGGTGCCATACCGGGCTGCCGCTGTTGCCAGGGTAGGCGATGGCATCGAGCTCGTAGACTTCGAAGGGTTCTTTCGCCTGCTTCAGCGTGCGCGCATTCAATTGCGATGCGGCTGCAAGCGGCGTGAAAATAGGAATGATGGCGGCCAGCCCCGCGCGGTGGGTAGACGGATTGAGTCCCAGCACCGAACCGATGGGGTAGCCGGTGAAATACAGCTGCCAGCCTTCGCGTGCAGGGTTTGAATCGCCGAGCTTCAGCGCCGGCAGCGGATCCCCTTCGATTTTCAGCAGTGCCAGATCGCGTGCGCGGTCGGTGGCGATCAGCGTGGCGGGGCGTACCGTCACCTGACGGTCGCGCCCGATGAAAATGGCGTGGGTTTCCTTTTTCTCGCTGTCCAGCAGCTTGACGAAAATGTGGGCGCATGACACCACATAGCGCCCGTCCAGCACGGCAAAACCGGTGCCTTGCAGATTGCCGCGCGGGCTGCCGGTGGGGTTGAATGTGCCGACACCGACTACGCCCGGCTTGACGCGGGCCACCATATCGGCCACGTCGGCGTGGGCGGGCGAGACCACAATGAGGACGATCAACATCCAACTGGTACGCAGCTTGCTGACCCACCGGTCTGTCAGCCGGCGGACATGAACGGGCAGCGTCATGTAAATTCGATACAATCCGGGCGGCAGCAAAGACTTTCTATTCATAGGGGAATCCAAGCATGAGCGTTGTTGCGGTTGTCGGGCTGGGCTACGTGGGTCTGCCGCTGGCGGTGGAATTCGGCAAGAAAATGACCACCATCGGGTATGACCTCTCGGTTGAAAAAATCGAGCATTACCGTCGATTCTGCGACCCCACCGGCGAAGTATCAACGGATGACCTCAAGGCGGCCACGCAACTGACCGTGACCACCGACCCGGCCGATCTGGCGAAGGCTGACTTCCTCATCATCGCCGTGCCGACGCCGGTCGACGAGGCGCACATCCCGGATTTCTCCCCGCTGGTGGGGTCCTCCACCACCGTCGGCAAATACATGAAGAAGGGCGCCACGGTCATCTACGAATCCACAGTCTACCCCGGCGCCACCGAAGAGGTCTGCATCCCGATCCTGGAAAAGAACTCGGGCATGAAATGGCTGCAGGACTTCCACGTCGGCTACTCGCCCGAGCGGGTCAACCCGGGCGACAAGGAGCGCACCATCACGAAGATCGTGAAAGTGGTGTCGGGCGACGATGCCGCGACGCTCGACAAGGTGGCGGCGCTCTATGGCTCCATCATCACTGCCGGCGTGCACCGCGCGAGCAGCATCAAGGTGGCCGAAGCCGCCAAGGTGATCGAGAACACCCAGCGCGACCTCAATATCGCACTGATGAACGAGCTCTCGCTGATCTTCCACCGCATTGGCATCGACACGCTCGAAGTGCTGAAGGCCGCGGGCACCAAGTGGAACTTCCTGCCCTTCCGTCCGGGTCTGGTCGGCGGCCACTGCATCGGCGTCGATCCGTACTACCTCACCCACAAGGCCGGCATGCTCGGCTACCACCCGCAGGTCATCCTCGCCGGCCGCCGCATCAACGACGGCATGGGCGCCTACGTGGCGCAGGAGACGGTGAAGAACATGATCGCCAACGGCGTGCAGGTGAAAGGCGCCAAGGTCAACGTGCTGGGCCTCACCTTCAAGGAAAACTGCCCCGACCTGCGCAACTCCAAGGTGGTCGACGTCATCCGCGAACTGCAGTCCTTCGGCTGCGACGTGCATGTGCACGATCCGCTGGGCGAGGCGAAGGAAGCCGAGCACGAATACGGCATCAGCCTCACTGCGTGGGATGACCTGCCCGAATGCGACGCGCTGGTCGCGGCGGTTTCGCATACGGCATACCTGGAAAAATCCTTCGGAGAACTGACCGCCAAACTGAAAAAGGGTGGCGCATTCACCGACGTCAAGGCGGCCTATGACCCGGCCGTGGTTGAAACCGCCGGCTACACCCTCTGGAGGCTGTAATGACCGCGTTCGACGCGCTGAAAACGCAGCTTCGCGCCGAGCCAAAAACCTGGCTCGTCACCGGGGCTGCCGGCTTCATCGGCTGCAATCTGGTCGAAGCCTTGTTGATGCTCGACCAGCACGTCGTCGGTCTGGACAATTTCGCCACCGGCCACGAAAAAAACCTGGCGCAGGTGCAGGCCGGTGTCGGCCCCGAACGCTGGGCACGTTTTGTGTTCAAGCGCGGCGATATCCGCGACCTCGTGACCTGCCACACCGCGTGCAAGGACGTCGACTATGTGCTCCACCAGGCCGCGCTCGGCTCGGTGCCGCGCTCGCTCGAAGACCCGCTGTCCACCCACGCCGCGAACAACACCGGCTTCCTCAACATGCTGGTGGCGGCGCGCGACGCCAGGGTCAAGCGCTTCGTCTACGCGGCGTCCTCCTCGACCTATGGCGACCATCCCGGCCTGCCCAAGGTCGAGGACGTCATCGGCAAACCGCTGTCGCCCTATGCGGTGACCAAGCTGGTGAACGAACTGTATGCCGACGTGTTCGGCCGCTGCTATGGCATGGAGTCGATCGGCCTCAGGGACTTCAATATCTTCGGCCGCCGCCAGGATCCAGACGGCGCCTACGCCGCCGTGGTGCCGAAGTGGGTGGCGAGCATGATCCACAACGAGCCGGTGTATATCAACGGCGACGGCGAAACCAGCCGCGACTTCTGCTACATCGACAACGTCATTCAGGCCAACCTGCTCGCGGCCACCAGCCAGCATCCGGACGCGGCCAACCAGGTCTACAACGTCGCGGTCGGCGACCGCACCACGCTCAATCAGCTGTTCGAAGCCATCCGCTCCCTGCTGGCGCCGACGTTTCCCCATCTGGCCGACTACAAGCCGGTCTACCGTGACTTCCGTGCTGGCGACGTGCGCCATTCCCTGGCCGATATTTCCAAGGCGCGCACGCGGCTGGGGTACGAGCCTACCCATCGCATCGGCGAGGGCCTCGCGGAGGCGATGGATTGGTACGTGGCGGACCTGGGCTAGCCGTGTCATGACAAGCGGCCGGGCCGGGTGTGAGGCAGACGGGGTTCGGCGGTGAAGCCATCCGGCGAACACGCGATGCCCGAATCAGGGGGCGAGGCCAAACCGAACGCGCTCGATATCCTGCTGCGGCGCATGCGGGCGGTGGGTGATTTCCCCGCCCTGTCCGAAGCCATCGGTGACATCAACCGCATCGCCTCCTCCGATCGCGAGGGGGTCAACGAGCTCTCCAACAACATCCTCAAGGACTTCGCGCTCACCAACAAACTGCTGAAGCTGGCCAACGTCGCGTTCTACAACCAGGTGGGTGGCGGTTCGATCAGCACCATTTCACGGGCGGTGGTGATCCTCGGTTTCGACGCGGTGCGGTCGATCGCCCTGAGCCTGATCCTGTTCGACAATCTGGAAAACAAGGAACACGCGCAGCAGCTGAAGGAGGAGTTCGTCAAGGTGCTGTACGCCGGCATGCTGGCGCGCGAGATGGCGGGCAAGGCGCAGGTGAAGGATGTGGAAGAAGCGTTCATCGGCGCCATGCTGCACAACCTGGGACGCATGCTGGCGATGTTCTACTTTCCGGAAGAATCGGCGCTGATCCGGCGGCGCGTCGAAGCCGAGGGTCTGAGCGATGCCCGAGTGTCGACCGACGTGCTGGGCGTGTCGTTCGAGAGCCTGGGGATCGGCATTGCCCGCAGCTGGGGCTTTCCCGATCAGCTGGTGCAGACCATGAAAAAACTGCCGGAGGGGAAACTCAGGAAGAGCGCGAGCAACGTCGACCGGCTGTGCGCACTGGCAGAGTTTTCCAATGCCTTGTGCGAGGTCATACTCGATACGCCGGATGCAGACCGCGGCAAGGTTCTGGCCAGGCTCACGGCACGTTTCAGCGACAGCGTGCCGGTGACGGTGGAGCAACTCACCGGGCTGATGGAAAAATCGATGCAGGACATCGCCCAGTTTGCGCTGGTGGTGAATGTGAACCTGAAGCACAGCGCTTTCGCCAAGCAGGCGTCGAAGTGGGCGGGCATGGCCTCAGCGCCGGGCACGTCGCCCGCGCAGGTGCACGCAAATGCACAGCAGGGCGCAGAGCCCTACGCCATGGCCGCACTGGACGCCAATGTGCTGCACGAGCATGCGCCGATCCTCGACGTGGAATCGGGCGAGGACGGCGGCAAGCCGCAGCGTACGCCCGAGGAGATCCAGTCCATCCTGACCTCGGGCTTGCAGGATGTCAGCAATTCGCTGATCGACGACGCGATCCCCATCAATGACATTCTGCGCATGATCCTAGAAGCCATGTACACGGGCATGGGCTTTGCGCACGTGGTGCTGTGCATCAAGGATGGCCGGCAAAACAGGATGTGCGGCAAGTTCGGTTTTGGCGACGATGTGCAGGGTCTGGTCAGGGCCTTCGATTTCCCCATGACGGGGCAGCCGGACGTATTCCTCGTGGCCCTGCAGAACAACGCCGATATCCTCATCACCGACATCGACGACCCCAAGATCGCGACGCGTATCCCGGCGTGGTACCGGCAGCATGTTCCGGCGCGTACCTTCGTGCTGTTCCCGGTCCTCGTGAAAGGCAAGCCGATCGGCCTGATCTACGCCGACCGCCCGCAGCCCGGCGACATCACGATTCCCGAGAAGGAACTTTCCCTGCTCAAATCCCTGCGCAACCAGGCTGTCCTGGCCATCCGGCAGTCTCTCTGACGTGCGTGGGCGTTCCGCCTGTATTCGGCATAATGGCGGTATGCCATTTGCCCGAATCGTGTTCCGTGTCCTCGCCGGCCTGCTGTGTGCGGGCCTCGTCGTGTCTGCCCGCGCGGCAGGACTTCCTGCCGCCTTCAGCGATGCCCTGGAGCAGGCCGGCATCCCGCTTAGCCACGTGGCGATGGTGGTGCAGCCGCTGGATGCAGCGGCGCCGGTACTCAGTCACAACGCCGAGGCGGCACTCAATCCGGCATCGGTGATGAAGCTGGTGACGAGCTTCGCTGCGCTGAACCAGCTCGGACCTGGTTATGTGTGGACGACCGATGTGTGGGCAGACGGCGCGATCATGGAGGGTGTGCTGGAGGGCAACCTCGTCATCAAGGGCCATGGCGATCCCACGCTGACGCTGGAGCGTATGTGGCTGCTGCAGCGCGAATTGCGCGCACGCGGCATCCGCCACATCCGTGGCAATCTGGTGCTCGACACCCGCCATTTCGAGCTGCCGGCGATCGATCCCGGTGCCTTCGACGGCGAACCGTTCGCCCTGTACAACGCTGCGCCAGGCGCGCTGGTGGCCAACTTCAATGCGACGACGCTGCGCCTGAAACCGGATGGAAATCAGGTGCGGATCGTGCCGGACATCGCGTTACCGGGCGTGATGCTGACATCGCGCGTGATGCTGACGGGCCGCGTGGAATGCAACGGCTGGGCGGATGCGCTCACGCCGGCCCTGCCCGACCCCGAGCGTCTTGAGCTGGTGGTGACCGGGCGCTACCCGCGCGGCTGCGGCGAGCAGGCGTGGTCGCTGAACCTGTTCGAGCCGGCAGCGACCTTCGACTTCATTTTTCGCGGACTGTGGTCGGAGTCGGGCGGTACACTTGCCGGCGCGACCGTGCCAGGCGTAGCGCCGACATCTCCGCCGCTGCTCAAGTTCGCCTCGGAGCCGCTGACCGATGCGCTCACCCGCCTCAACAAATATTCCAACAACCTGATGACGCGCAATCTTTTCCTGACGCTGGGCGCGGAACGGTATGGCGCACCGGCGACGCCGGAAAAAGGTGCGCAGGCCGTGCGCGAGGCGCTGGCGCGGCGCGGCGTGCCCACCCGCAAGCTGGTGCTGGAAAACGGCGCCGGCCTGTCGCGCATCGAGCGCATCAGCGCGGAGGCGCTGAACCAGATGTTGCGTGCCGCCTACCAGAGCCCCCTGTTCGCCGAGTTCGAGTCGGCGCTTCCCATCGTTGCCATCGACGGCACCCTGAAGCGCCGCTTCAACGGCAGTGCGCTTACCGGCAGTGCGCACCTGAAAACCGGCACCCTGCGCGACGTCAGTGCGCTGGCAGGCTACGTGTTCACCGCGGATGGGCAGCGCGTTGTTTTCGTCATGCTGGTCAATCATCCCAACGCAGGCCGCAGCGAGGCGGCGCAGCGCGCGCTGCTGGAGTGGGCACATGCGATTCCACACAGGCTTCAGGCCGCAGTGGATCGGAACGGATCAGGACAGGTCGGCGGAGGTGCACGGTGAACCCCGGTTGCCGCTTGATGGGCCTGTTTCTGGTGCTGCTGGCCTTGTTCCAGTCGTTGCCGGTGGCGGCCGAAGCCTGGCAGGCGCGGCAGTGGCCCGCCACGCCGGTGGAATGGATCCGGCTGTCATTGTTGCCGGTGGCGCTGTGGCTGTATCTGCGCTACTTCAGCATTTTCGGCTGTCGCCAGTGCGGAGAACATGATGATCTTCGATAATCTTCCCGAATGGGCGATATGGCTGGCGCAGGATCAGGACGGCACCTGGTGGGCGTATGAGGCCGAGCCCAACAAGCAGGATCACGGCTGGTATGAAAACGAGGTGGGCCGCATCATGCGCCTGGGCCAGGCCGCGCCCCCAGCCGACTGGGAAGCCACGCTGACGGCCTGCCCCAGGCGAGGCTGATCCGGCCGAGCTCAGGGTGCAGCTGCCGCTTCCAGCTGCAACTGCCCATCCTTCACCGGGATGCGCGTGCCGGGTTGGTGATCCATGCGGACCTGGCCTTCTGCTTCGCCCAGGCGGTAGCGCACGTCATAGCCGATGGTTTTGGTGTGCGTTTCGTAGACAGTCTTGCAGCGCGTTTCGGTGCGGCTGACGGTGTTTTTTTCCTGCAGGTTTTTTTGCACCTGGTTGCCGGCATAGCCGCCTGCCGCCGCACCGGCGACGGTGGCCAGCGTGCGTCCGGTGCCGCCCCCCACCTGGTTGCCGAGCAGGCCGCCTGCCACCGCGCCGACCGCGGTGCCGGCAATGCGGTTGGGATCCTTGACCGGCGCCTGCTCATTGACGACCACGTCGCTGCATGCCTCCTTGGGGGTTTTCGTGGTTTCGGTGACCGGCTTGACTGCCAGCACGTCGGCAAATTCCGGCTCGGGGTTGAGGGCCTTGTAGCCCGCCACGCCGCCGATTGCGGTCACGGCAACGGCGCCTGCAATCACCCCTGTCAACATGGACTTGTTCATGGCTTTTCTCCCGTAAAGTTGAAAATGACGACGTGATCCGCTTCCTGGATGATAGTTCAGGAAGCGGCACGTTCCCGGATAAGTCAGGAGCCGCTATTCGGGTTGCAGCAGGTCGATCCTGAAGTGCTCCTCGTACGGCGGCACGTTGCACTCGATGATGTCCGAAGGCGCAACGTCAAGACGAACGCCGACGATGTCGGTGCGCACCGGCAGTTTCGACGCGCCGCGATCCACCAGCACCACGGTGCGAATTTCCTCCGGCTGCCGGCCCGCCAGATACTCCACGGCCCGCAGCATGGAATGCCCGCGATACATCACGTCATCCACCACCAGCACCGTATGGCCGGCGAGATCGAGGCTGGCATGCGTGGGATTTTCAGTCAACTGCGTTTCCGGATAGAGCAGCGTGAGGTCGTCGGCATAGCGCTTGATCTTGAGATCGAGCCGCACGCAGTCCGTGAGGCCCCAGGTTTCCAGCAGCCGCGCATGCAGCCTGTCGGCCAGCGGCGCGCCGCGCCGCAGGATGCCGACGATCGCAATCCGGGTGCGCCCAGTCAGCAGGCCGGCCGCCTGGCGGGCCATGTCGTCGACAATGGTGTCCAGCTGTTCGGGGGTGTAGAGGCAGGTGCGCCTGCCCTCGAGTTTGCCGGCCATGCTCGTTTCGGGCCTACAAACCCAGTTCGCTCCACAGTGCGTCGACGCGCGCCTTGACCGCTGCATCCATGACGATCGGCGTGCCCCATTCGCGGCTGGTTTCGCCCGGCCATTTGTTGGTGGCATCGATCCCCATCTTGCTGCCCAGGCCCGAGACGGGGCTGGCGAAGTCGAGATAATCGATCGGCGTGTTTTCCACCAGCAGGGTATCCCGCGCGGGGTCGACGCGGGTGGTCAGCGCCCACATGACTTCCTTCCAGTCACGCACGTCGACGTCGTCGTCGGTGACGAGGATGAACTTGGTGTACATGAACTGGCGCAGGAAGCTCCATACGCCGAACATCACGCGCTTGGCGTGGCCGGGATAGGCCTTCTTCATGCTCACCACCGCCATGCGGTAGGAGCAGCCCTCGGGCGGCAGGTAGAAATCGGTGATTTCGGGAAACTGCTTCTGCAGCAGCGGTACGAACACTTCGTTCAGCGCCACGCCGAGAATCGCCGGCTCGTCGGGCGGCTTGCCGGTGTAGGTGCTGTGGTATATCGGGTCGCGTCGCATCGTGATGCGCTCGACGGTGAACACCGGGAAGGTTTCCTGCTCGTTGTAGTAGCCGGTGTGGTCGCCGTACGGCCCTTCCAGCGCGGTTTCGCCGGGATGAATGACGCCTTCCAGCACGATTTCCGCCGAGGCCGGAACCTGCAGGTCGTTGCCGAGGCACTTCACCACTTCGGTCTTGGCGCCGCGCAGCAGGCCGGCGAACTGGTATTCGGACAGCGAATCCGGCACTGGAGTGACCGCGCCGAGGATGGTCGCCGGATCGGCGCCGAGCGCCACTGCAACCGGGAACGGCTCGCCCGGATGTGCCAGCGTGTGCTCGCGAAAATCCAGCGCGCCGCCCCGGTGCGCCAGCCAGCGCATGATGAGCTTGTTCGGCGCGATCACCTGCTGGCGGTAGATGCCAAGATTCTGCCGCTTCTTGTGCGGGCCTTTCGTGACCGTCAGCCCCCAGGTGATGAGCGGGGCCACATCGCCCGGCCAGCAGTGCTGGATCGGCAGGCGGCTCAAATCGACGTCGGCGCCTTCCCACACGATCTCCTGACACGGCGCGCTTTTCACTTCTTTCGGCGCCATGTTGAGCACCTGCTTCAGTACCGGCCACTTGTCCCAGGCGTCGCGCAGGCCTTTCGGCGGTTCGGGTTCCTTCAGATAGGCCAGCAGCTTGCCGACTTCGCGCAGCCGCGCCGGATCGTCCTCACCCATCCCCAGCGCCACACGCTTGACTGTGCCGAACAGGTTCGCCAGCACCGGCATGCCATGTCCTTTGGGGTTCTCGAACAGCAGTGCCGGACCGCCGGCGCGCAGTACGCGGTCGGCGATTTCGGTCATTTCCAGTTTGGGGTCGACTTCGACGGCGATGCGTTTCAGCTCGCCCATGGTTTCAAGTTGGGCGATGAAATCGCGCAGGTCGCGATAGATCATAGATGGCCGATCATGAGCAGCTACGTTCGCTGGCGCGTTTCGACATCACTTGACGGTTTCGAACAGGGTGACGACCTTGGTCACGCCCGACGTGGTGCGTGCGATCTCGGTGGCGATGCCGGCTTCGGCCTGCGTCACCAGCCCCATCAGGTAGACCACGCCGGCTTCGGTCACCACCTTGATCTGGGTGCCGGGCACGCGATTGTCGCGCAGCAGGCGGGCTTTGACGTTGCCGGTGATGGTGGTGTCGCTGGCCTGGGACGTGAGCGAGGTCACGCCCGAGACGCTGAGTTCGTTGAATACCGTGCGCACCTCGGGTACGCCCTTGACGATGTCGGTGGCGCGGGCGCGAGTCGACTCGTCCGGCACCTGTCCGGTGAGCAGCACCTGACGGTTGTAACTGGTGGTGGAGATGTTCTCGGTTTTTTGCGGGAAGGCTTCGCGCAGGCGGGTCATCGCGCGCAATTCGATTTCCTGGTCGCCGACGAATACGCCCGCGGTGCGGCGGTCGGTGGCGACTGCCGCACCAGTGGCGGCACCGCCTACGACGATCGCGGCACATCCGTGCAATTGCGACAGCGCCACAGCCACCAGCGCGATTGGGATCAGTTTGTTCATTCCTCGACTCCTAATAAAACGCTGTCCACCGCATCGCAGAGGCAATGGATGACCAGCAGATGGACTTCCTGAATGCGCGCCGTGGATTCGGCAGGCACGCATAGGAAGACGTCGTCAGCCTGCATTTGTTCCGCCAGACCGCCGCCGCTGCGCCCGGTCAGTGCGATCACCGGCATGCTGCGCGAGTGGGCGGCGGCCACGGCCTGCAGCACGTTGTGCGAATTGCCGCTGGTGGAAATCGCCAGCAGGATGTCGCCCGGCTGGCCCAGTGCCTTCACCTGGCGGGCAAACACCTGCTCGTAGGCGTGATCGTTGGCAATCGAGGTCAGGGTGGACGTGTCGGCGGTCAGCGCAATGGCCGCCAGGCCGGGTCGTTCCTGTTCGAACCGGTTGATCATTTTGGACGCGAAATGCTGCGCATCCGCTGCCGAGCCGCCGTTGCCGCAGGCGAGGATTTTGCCGCCCTGCGCCAGGCAGTGCACCATATGGCGCGCTGCCTGCTCGATCGCCGGGGCAAGCGCCGCGGCAGCATTCAGCTGGGTCTGTGCTGACGCCTGAAAATGGCCGGTAATTCTGTCGAGTAAGGGCATGATAGGCCAGGATTATCCCACATCGTCGAAGGCGTTCTTGATCCACTCGGGCGGGGTGTTGCCGCTGAGGGCCACCACATCGAAGCGGCAGGGCGGAAGCGTTTTCAGCGTGGAGAGGTACTGGCGCGCGGCGGCCAGCAGCTTCTTTTGTTTGGCCGTCGTCACGCTGGCTGCGGCGCTGCCGAAATCACTGCGGCTGCGCAGTCGCACCTCGACGAACACCAGGGTGGCACCGTCCTGCATGATGAGGTCGATCTCGCCGAAGCGGCAGCGCCAGTTGCGGGCCAGCAGCTTCAGGCCATGCGACTGCAGGAAACTTGCGGCGCGCGATTCGGCAGTCTGGCCGAGCAGGGAACTCAACCCTGGCGCCTCGGTTGATCGCTCATTTTTCTTTGGATCATCTTATAAATTTCGATTTTATCGACTTTGATACGATTGCCATCCGGGTGGGGCCGCTACACGCCTGACCGCACAGCTGCCGCGCTGTCTGGCTGCGTTGCTCCGCTTTGCGGGGGGCGGCCCCGCCGCATCGTCGCGCCTTGCCGGTCAACGTGTCAGCCGCACACTCGGGCGTGCTCAACTGAGAGTCAAGGTTGAACATCTGCGACAATGACGGGATGAGTGAAAGCCCGCATTTTACCCCCCTGCTGCCTGCGCTTTATGTCGTCGCCACGCCGATCGGCAACCTCGGCGACATCACGCTGCGGGCGCTCGACATATTGAAGCGCGTGGATCGCGTGGCGGCGGAGGACACCCGTGTGTCGGGCCAGTTGCTGGCGCATTTCAATATCTCCAAGCCGCTGGTTTCGATCCGTGAGCACAACGAACGTGAGGCCGCCGACGGCGTGATCGCCCGGATCGTTGCGGGCGATGCCATCGCCTACGTGTCGGATGCCGGCACGCCAGCCGTGTCCGACCCCGGCGCGCGGCTGGTGGCGGCGGTGCGCGCGGCGGGGCTGCGGGTGGTGCCGATTCCCGGTGCCTCGGCGGTGACTGCGGCGTTGTCCGCTGCCGGGATGGAGTCCGGGCAGTGGCTGTTCCATGGTTTTCTGCCGCCCAAATCCGGTGCGCGCCGCGCGCAGTTGCAGACGCTCGCTGCGCTGCCTGCTGCGCTGGTTTTTTACGAGGCGCCGCACCGGATCGAGGAGACGCTCGCAGACATGGCAGCGGAGCTGGACAGTTCGCGACAGGTGACGCTGGCGCGCGAACTCACCAAGAAGTTCGAGAGCATCGTCACGCTGCCGCTTGCCGCCGCGCCCGCCTGGCTGGCATCTGACCCCAACAATGTGCGCGGCGAATTCGTCGTCGTCGTGCATCCGCCCGCGGCGGCCGCAGCCATGGTCGATGCCGAGGCGATGCGGGTGCTCGACGTGCTGCTGGGCGAACTTCCTCCCACCCTGGCCGCCAAGCTGGCATCGAAGATCACCGGACGCAGCAAGGCCGAACTCTATAAAATGACCCTGGCACTGAAGCCGCAGGATCAAGACGAAGCATGACCGACACCCTCACGATCATCCGCCCCGACGACTGGCACATCCACTTCCGCGATGGCGCCGCCATGCAGAGCGTGCTGCCCGACACCGCGCGCGTGTTCGGCCGTGCCATCGCCATGCCCAACCTGAAACCGCCGGTGGTGAACGTGGCCGATGCGGCGGCGTATCGTGAGCGCCTGCTGGCTGCCGCGGCCGGTACGGCGTTCGAGCCACTGATGACGCTCTATCTCACTGACAACACGCAGCCCGAGGAAATCCGCCACGCGCGGGAAAGTGGCTTCGTGCATGCGGTGAAGTATTACCCGGCGGGCGCGACCACCAACTCCGACTCCGGCGTCACCGAACTCGCCAAGGCCTACAAGGCGATCGCAGCGATGGAGGAAGTCGGTCTGCCATTGCTGCTGCACGGCGAAGTCGTCGATCCCGAGGTCGACGTGTTCGACCGCGAAGCGGTCTTCATCGACCGCCATCTTGTGCGGCTGATGAAGGATTTCCCCCAGCTGAAAATCGTGCTCGAGCACATCACCACGCGCCAGGCTGCTGAATTCGTCGCGGCCGCGCCGGCCAGCGTCGCCGCGACCGTCACCGTGCACCACCTGCTATACAACCGCAACGCCATGTTCCGTGGTGGCATCCGTCCGCACATGTACTGCCTGCCCGTGCTGAAGCGCGAACAGCATCGTCAGGCGCTGATTGCCGCGGCGATCTCCGGCAATCCCAAGTTTTTCCTTGGCACTGATTCTGCACCGCATGCAGTGGGTGCGAAGGAAACCGCTTGTGGCTGCGCCGGCATCTATTCCGCCCATGCGGCGATCGAACTGTATGCCGAGGTGTTCGAAGAGGCGGGCGCGCTCGACAGGCTGGAGGCCTTCGCCAGTTTTTACGGCGCGGATTTCTATGGCCTGCCGCGCCACACCGATACACTCACCCTGCGCCGCGAAAGCTGGGCAGCCCCGGCTAGCCTCGGGCTGGGGAGCGAAACCCTGGTGCCGCTGCGCGCGGGCGAGACGATCCGCTGGCGCGTGGTTTGACATAAAAACGGCAGACCAGGGGAAGTCTGCCGTGGTGGAAGCTAGCCAGCGCTTCCAAGGGACGCGCAGCATTGCGCCGCGCGGGAGGAGATCGTTACGGGAAGGCCGGAATGGTGGGCTCGATTCCTGAATTCATTGCTTCGGGGTGGTGCATGGCGATCAGCTTTTTGATGTCGTCCACCCGCCCGGAGGGTATATCCACCATCATCAGGACGTGCCCGGCTGCGATGGCCGACTCGAAAGCCTTGAGCCGTGAGTTGGGAATCGAACTGGCGACCATGCTGGCGACCCAGGCGCCAAACGCGGCGCCTACCAGTGCAGTGAGCAGAATGGTCACCAGTTGCAGGTCGATGCCGGCGGGCGGGAAAAAAACGGCTACCAGCCCGGCGATGATGCCGATGCCGCCCCCCACGGCAAGGCCGGTTTCGGCGCCGTGAACAAAGTCGGACTTTTGCAGGATCGAGGCCTCGTGCAAGCCATTGAGCGACACCCCCTCCTTGGCCATGACATGAATATGGCTGTTTTCAATCTGAGCCAACAACAACTCGTCGCGAATCTGGCGCGCGCTGCGGGTGTCCGGAAGCATGAAATAAAGTCGCCTTCTCATGATGTCTGTCCTTGAAAAGTGGCGCCAACGTCAACGCTATGGATGAGGTTTAGACGATCCATCCAAGCAGTCAAGGCGAATTTATGGGCCTATCGACAAAACTTATATTGGGCTTGTGGAGGCCCGTTTCCATGCGGCTGCCGAAGCTGCCTTTATAATCATGAGTGGAAAAGCCGGTCAGACAACCGCTGCCACGCAGGTGGGAGAGGAAAGTCCGGGCTCCACAGAGCAGGATGCCGGCTAACGGCCGGACGCCGCGAGGCGAGGAATAGGGCCACAGAGACGAGCGTATTCAGTTACGGTGAAACGCGGTAACCTCCATCCGGAGCAACACCAAATAGGCAGGCGATGAAGCGGCTCGCTGAGTCTGCGGGTAGGTGGCTGGAGCCGGTCAGCAATGGCCGGCCTAGAGGAATGGTTGTCCACGACAGAACC
>JAIBFE010000215.1 GCA_019459705.1 Thiobacillus sp.
TAGCCGCATATGGTCGCGGGCGGGGGGTTGGTGCGGTGCGCGGGGTCCGTCTCTTTTATCTCGCGCCGGGGGGTGTCCGCGCGCGCGTCGTGGTAGGCGCGGATCATCGCCACCCCGGCGAATTCGCCGTGCGCGCCTGCCATCGGCGCCATCGACACGCCAGCCATGCCGGTCACGTCCTTCAGCATCTCCTGCAGCTCGAACATGCTGGCGAGGAAGCCCTGTCCCGTCTCGTCCGGGCTCGCAGGATGGCGCGCCAGGAACTGCGGCAGCATCGCCAGCGAATTGCACGCGCGCGGGTTGTACTTCATGGTGCACGAGCCGAGCGGATAGAACTGCGTGTCGATGGAGAAGTTGAGCTGGCTCAATCGCGTGTAGTGGCGTACCACATCGAGCTCGGAGACTTCGGGCAGCGCCGGCGCATCCTTGCGTCTGAGCGCGGCGGGCAGGTCGTCGAGGCTGCCGCCGGCAGCGGGCAACTGGGCGGCGGCGGTGCGGCCGGGGCGGGAATGGTCGAATATCAGCATGGTGGTAGGGGCTAGGATCTAGGAATTAGGGGCTAGGGGGAGCTGGAGCCTAATTTAAGGTGCGCGGCGAAGCCGCACTTTCCCTAAATCTTGGCCCCTAGCTCCTAGTCCCTCACAAAACAGCCAGCGCGGCGTCGTAGTTCGGTTCCTGCTTGATTTCAGGCACCAGTTCGGCGTGGAGCACCTTGTTGTTTTCGTCCAGCACGACCACGGCACGCGCGGTGATGCCGCAGAGCGGGCCGCTGGTAATGGCGACGCCGTAGTTCGTCATGAACTCGGCGCCGCGCATGGTCGACAGTGTGGTCACGTTGTTGGTGCTCTCGGCGCCGCAGAAGCGGCTCATCGCGAACGGCAGGTCGGCCGAGATAATCAGCACGGCGGTGTTGCCGATGGCGGCGTCGTTGAATTTCTTGGTCGAGGTCGCACACACCGGGGTGTCGAGGCTGGGCACGATGTTGAGGATTTTTTTCTTGCCGGCGAAATCGGCCAGCGAAACGTCGGCCAGATCCTTGTTGACCAGCTTGAAGTCGGGCGCGGTGTCGCCGACCTTGGGAAACGTGCCTGCGACGTCGATGGGGTTGCCGCCTAGAGTCACTGCCATGTTTGCTCTCCTTGAAAAATCAATCAAATGTCGGGTGCATCAACGATTGTGCCCGATTCGTTCCATGCCAATTAACTGCTTTGCTGGTCATGGCGAGCCATGTGCTCGTCCAGATTCTCGCGCAGCATGGTTTCGTACTGGTTCAGAAAATACGCGATTGCGGATTCCTTCTCCACCATCAACTGTGCCTTGTTCTCGGCTGCCGCCGCGATGACGAAGGCATTGAAGCGCGAGGCCGCAAAGAGCGCAGCCGCGCTCACCCGACTGGGTTTCGTCTCATTCAGCTGGGTGTTGGCCAGCGCAATATACGCATCGGCCATGTCATAGAACTGCTTGTCGCGCTGCACGTCGCTCATGCGGGTTCCTTAGCTCTTGTACGCGCACGGCGGCGCTTCGCGGCGCTTGGACAGGATACGTTCCAACTGTTGCGCGTAGTGATCGAGGTCGGCGGCGGTCTTGGTTTCGGTGACGCACACCAGGATCGCCTGCCCGAGCTCGGGATACCAGCCGGAAATGTCCAGCCCGCCGAGGATGCCCTGCGCACGCAGCGCGCGCAGCACGGCCTTCGCGTTGTCGTTGAGCTTCAGCACCACTTCGTGGAAGTAGGGCGAGGCGAACGCGCGCGTGACGCCGGGAATCGTTGCCAGCTTGTCGGCCAGCGCCACGGTGTTGGCGTGGCTGTTGGATGCGACCTTGGCCAGACCCTGCGGCCCCAGCAGCGACATGTACTGTGTCGCCGCGGTGACCACCAGGCCCTGATTGGTACAGATGTTGGAGGTGGCCTTGGAGCGGCGGATGTGCTGCTCCCGTGCTTGTAATGTGAGTGCGAAGCCCGGCTTGCCGTCGAGGTCGACGGTGCGGCCGACGATGCGCCCCGGCATCTGCCGCACGAAGTCCTGGCGGCAGCACATGAAGCCGAAGTAGGGGCCGCCCGAGGCCATCGGTGCGCCGAGCGGCTGGCCTTCGCCGACTGCGATGTCGGCGCCTTTCGTTCCCCACTTGCCGGGCGCTTCCAGCACCGCCAGCGTGGTCGGGTTGACCAGCGCGATCGCCAGCGCGCCTTTGGCGTGCGCCCAGTCGGTCATGGCGTGCACGTCTTCCAGAACGCCTAATAAATTGGGCTGCGGAATGACGAGGCCGGCGAACGCGCCGGGGTCGGCCGGCAGCACCGTTTTTCCAGTAGCGGCGTCGTAGTCGAGTTCGACCAGTTCGATGCCCTGATTTTTTACGGTAGTGACGACCACGCTGCGGTAGATCGGATGCACGGTCTTCGGCACCAGCACGCGGCGCGAGGTCTTGTGCGAGCGGACCGCCATCAGCACCGCCTCGGCCAGCGCCGACGCGCCGTCGTACAGCGAGGCGTTCGACACGTCGAGTCCGGTCAGCCGCGTCATCATGGTCTGGTATTCGTAGATCAGCTGCAGCGTGCCCTGCGAGGCCTCGGCCTGATAGGGCGTGTAGGCGGAGTAGAACTCGCCGCGCGTGGTGATCTGCCAGATCGCCGCCGGGATGTGGTGTTCGTAGACGCCGGCGCCGATAAAGTTGGACCAGAAGCCGTCCTGCGAGGCGCGTTCCTGCATCAGCCGCGCGACCGCCATTTCAGGCAGCCCGTCCGGCACATCCTTCAACTTGCCGGTCTTCAGCGCGGGCGGGATTTCGTCGAACAGCTCCTCGATGCTGGCCGCGCCAATGGCGCCGAGCATGGTGGAGACGTCTTCTTCAGTGTGGGGAATGAAGGGCATTTTGCTTTAGGGGCTAGGAATTAGGAGTTAGGGCAGGCGGGGCCGAATCAAGGGGCGCGATGACGCCGCACATTCCCTAAATCCCAGCCCCTAGATCCTCAGTGTGCTTCGGATTCCACCAACTTCTGGTACGCAGCGGCATCCAGCAGTTCGGCGACATCGCCGGCGTTGGCGACTTTCATCTTGAACATCCACGCGGCGTAGGCGTCCTTGTTCACCGACTCGGGGCTGGCTTCGACGTCCGCGTTGGCGGCGATGCCTTCGCCTGCGACCGGGGCGTAGACGTCGGAGGCGGCTTTGACCGATTCGACCACTGCGCACTCTTCGCCCTTGGCGAGGGTGCGGCCGGCAGCCGGGGTTTCGATGAACACCATGTCGCCGAGCAGATCCTGCGCGTGATGGGTGATGCCCACGGTCAGCGTGCCGTCGGCTTCGACGCGCACCCATTCGTGGCTGGGGGTGTATTTGAGGTCTGCGGGGATGGTCATGGTTTCTCCAGGGTCTAGGAATTAGGAGTTAGGGGCTAGGGAAGCGAGTCATTCAGGAGGCGCGGCGAAGCCGCACATTCCCTGGATCCTGGCCCCGAGTCCCTGGCTCCTCAAAAAATCAAATCAATACCTTGCCGTTGCGCACGAACGGATATTTCACTACTTTGGCTTTCAGCTTCTTGTCGCGGATCTCGACTTCGACTTCCTCGCCCGGGGCGATGCCGAGGGGGATGCGGGCGAGTGCGATCGATTGCTGCATCGTAGGCGAAAACGTGCCGGAGGTGATTTCGCCGTTGCCATTCTTGGTGTGGATTTTCTGGTGACTGCGCAGCACGCCCTTGTCCAGCAGGATCAGGCCGGCTAGCTGCTTCGTCACTTCGCTCGCTTCGAGCGCCTTGCGGCCGACGAAGTCGCGCTCGGTCTTCAGGTCCACGGTCCAGGCGAGGCCGGATTCCAGCGGGCTGGTGGTCTCGTCCATGTCCTGACCGTAGAGGTTCATCCCGGCTTCCAGCCGCAGGGTGTCGCGTGCGCCGAGGCCGATCGGCTTGCCGCCGGCCTCCATCAGCGCCTTCCAGAAGAAAGGTGCCGACTTTGCCAGCACCATCACATCGAAGCCGTCCTCGCCGGTATACCCCGTTCTTGCGATGAACATTTCGCCCATGGCGGCGGCGTTGAAGGGCTTGAGGGTGGCCGTGATCTGGTCGACGCCGGGCAGTGCCTCGTTCAGCGCCTGGGTGGCGTTCGGGCCCTGGATCGCGATCATTGCCAGATCGCGGCGCGGGGTGAGGGTGAGGCCCATGCCCCAGCCGGCGTTCATTTTTTCCATCCACGCGAGGTCTTTTTCTGCAGTGCCGGCGTTGACCACCAGGCGGAACCAGGATTCGTCCATGAAATAGATGATGAGGTCGTCGATGACGCCGCCGGCTTCGTTCAGCATGCAGGAATACAGCGCCTTGCCGGACACCTGCAGCTTGTCGACGTTGTTCGCCACCAGTCGGCGCAGGAAGGCGCGCACGTTGGCGCCCCTGATGTCGAGCGGCAGCATGTGAGAGACGTCGAACAGGCCGCAGCCGGAACGCACGGTGTGGTGTTCCTCGATCTGCGAGCCGTAGTTGACCGGCATGTCCCAGCCGCCGAAATCGACCATTTTGGCGCCGAGTTCGCGGTGGGTGGCGTTGAGCGGAGTCTGTTTGAGCATGTCGAGTCACCAAAAATAAAAAAGGGTGAAGCGAGGATTCGCTTCACCCCACGGTCCTTGGGAACTGAGAGATTACGGCGCACTGAGTTGAATCAAACCAGCGCGCCGCTGCCCCTTCGGTGGCGATCGTGCGACCGCGCTCTCCAGAGTGTTTTCCCAGGATATTTGCCTGGGTGTTGCGGTCCTTTTGCCTGAGCGATTCCGGGTGAATTGCGCCTTCGGCGGCGTGCGGTGCACGCGCTCTCCCGCAACGGGAAGGCGAACTATACCGAAGAAGCGTCAGGCCGACCAGCCTGGCGGCGACTCAGTAGGTTAGTTGCATGTCGAAGCCCATGGGGGCCAGGTCACGCACCGTCAGCGGCAGGCTTAAGGGTTGTTCGCTGCGAGGGGGGATGCCGGCGGCAATACGCTGAGCGTCACCGAGGTATTCGCTGGGTGCAAAGCTGCGACGAGCCAGAGGGCGATTGCGCTGGTCGGTGAGGGTCAGCACGAGTACGGGCCAGGCCTGGGCATGGCCCGCCCGGTTGCCGAGGGTGAGGGTGAGCTTCAGGCGACCGCTGGCTTCGGTTTCCAGGTCGGAACCGACGACCTGCAGCAAGCCCAGGTTTTTTGGCAGGGAGAGCGTGCATCCCAGCACGGCACAGGCCTGCTCGAATGCCGGGCGGGCGTGCGGCAGCCGGCTGACCAGGGTGTCGCGCAGGAAATAGGTGGTTTGCGCAAGCAGCAGCGCCAGCAGCAGTGCGCTGGCCATGGCCCATACCCAGGGTTGTGTACGTCGCGCCCAGGGCTTGAAGCGGCGCGGTGCAGCCGGGGCGCGGGCCGTGCCGGGCATGGGGGCCGCATATTCGATGCGTGTGGCAGGCAGGGGCGCTGCAACGGGCGCGGCCGGTGTGGCTGGGTATGCGGGTGTAACCGGCACGGAAGAATAGGCAGGCGCAGCGGGCGCCGATGGGTATGTCGAAGGAGCGGGATATATCTGCGGCAGCGGGCCGAGATCTTCCGACACCGGAATATCGGGGTCGATGAGAATGATCGAGGGCAAATCGAGTGGCTCCTCGCGCTGGGCGATGCCGCGCGGGATGTCGGCAGGCGTGCTGTCCTCCTCAGGGGGGGGGGCCTCGGCCAGGGCGGTATCCGGAAGGGGCGCCGGCACGGTTTCCGGCAAAGGGGACGCTTCGGCAGGAACAGGTTCGGCTACCGCAGGAAGCGGCGATCCGTCTTCCATGAGCAAACTCAGGCGCGCATCGAACGCCGCGCCACACACGCTGCATTGCACCCAGCCCTGCGCGGCGTCGAGCTGATCCGCTCCGAGGCGAAACACGCTCGCGCATTGAGGGCAGGTGGTGCGGTAGTTCACTGCTTGACGCCTGCCAGGCGCACCCAGCCCTCGTCGATTGCGGGCGGATCAAAGACAAACCAGGTGCGGTAAACCGCCATCACGTCCTCGGCCTGCTCGGCCAGAATGCCGGACAGCACCAGTTGCCCGCCCGCCCGCACCCGCCCGGCCAGCAGTGGTGCCATGCCCTTGAGCGGATTGGTGAGGATGTTGGCGACGACGACGTCGTACTGACCCGGCGCGAGTTCGCCGGGCAGGCAAAAATGCGCAGCCACGCCGTTCAGGTCGGCGTTGTCGCGCGAGGCGGTCACTGCCTGCGCGTCGATATCGACGCCGTCGACGTCTGCCGCGCCGAGCTTGACGGCGGCGATGGCGAGGATGCCGGAGCCGCAACCGTAATCGAGCAGGGTTTCGCCGCCCTTGATATGGGCGTCGAGCCAGCGCAGGCACAGCCGCGTGGTGGGATGGCTGCCGGTGCCGAAGGCCAGGCCGGGGTCGAGCTTGAGGTTGATCGCGCTGCTGTCGGGCGCATCGTGCCAGGTCGGCACGATCCACAGGCGCGGCGAGATCGGGATGGGATCGAACTGCGACTGGGTGAGACGTACCCAGTCCTGCTCGGCCACGGTTTCGACCGTGTATTCGGTGGGGGCGGGAATGCCCGCCTGTTTCGCCGCGGCGGCCAGTGTCGCCGCCACGTCAGCGCTCTCTTCCAGCAGCACCACCGCGATGCTGTGCGGCCACAGTTCTGCAGTCGGGTGATCCGGTTCGCCGAACAGCGGAGTTTCGTCCACCGTGCCGGCGTCGGCGTCTTCCAGCGACACCGACAGCGCACCCACGTCCATCAAAGCATCGGACAATGACTCGGCCTGTTTGGAGTCGACGAGGATGCGAACGGATTGCCAGGACATTTTTTAGGAGATGGGAGCTAGGGGCTAGGATTTAGGGGCTGGGAGCTAGGGGCTTGGTTTCGGGCACCAGTTTTAAACATACGCGGCCAATGGCCGCCCATTTCCCCAGCCCCTAATTCCTCGTTCCTGATTCCTAACCAGCCTTCTCTTCCGCCAGCTTGTGTTCCAGATAATGAATGCTGGTGCCGCCCGCGATGAAGGCGGCGTCGTGCATCAGCTCCTGATGCAGCGGGATATTGCTCTGGATGCCCTCGATCACCATTTCCATAAGCGCACCGCGCATGCGGGCGATGGCCTGGTCGCGGGTGTCGCCGTAGGCAATCAGCTTGCCGATCATCGAGTCGTAGTGCGGGGGCACGTAATAACCGTGATAGACGTGCGAGTCGACCCGGATGCCGGGACCGCCCGGCGCGTGGTAGTTGGTCAGCTTGCCGGGGCTGGGAACGAAGGTGGAGGGGTGCTCGGCGTTGATGCGGCACTCGATGGCGTGGCCGCGGAACTCAATGTCCTTTTGCTTGAACGGCAGTTTTTCGCCGGCGGCGACGCGGATCTGTGTCTGCACGATGTCGATGCCGGTGATGAGTTCGGTCACCGGATGCTCGACCTGCACGGGGGTGTTCATCTCGATGAAGTAGAACTCGTCGTTCTCAAACAGGAACTCGAAGGTGCCGGCGCCGCGATAGCCGATCTTGCGGCAGGCTTCGGCGCAGCGCTCGCCGATCTTGTCGCGCAGCTTGCGGTCGAGTCCGGGGGCGGGGGCCTCTTCCAGCACTTTCTGGTGGCGGCGCTGCATCGAGCAGTCGCGTTCGCCCAGGTGCACCGCGTTACCGTGTTCATCGGCGAGGATCTGGATTTCGATATGGCGCGGTGTCTGCAGGAATTTTTCCATGTAGACCATCGGATTGCCGAAGGCGGCACCGGCTTCGGTCTTGGTCATGGTCACGGCATTCAGCAGCGCAGCTTCGGTATGCACCACGCGCATGCCGCGGCCACCGCCACCGCCGGCCGCCTTGATGATCACCGGGTAACCGATCGCGCGCCCGATCTTGAGGACCTCGTCGGGATCATCCGGCAGCGCGCCTTCGGAGCCGGGCACACACGGCACCTTGGCTTCGATCATGGCCTGCTTGGCTGCCACCTTGTCGCCCATCAGGCGGATGTTGTCGGGGCGCGGGCCGATGAAGGTGAAGCCGGATGATTCCACGCGCTCGGCAAAATCGGCGTTTTCCGACAGGAATCCGTAGCCGGGGTGGATGGCCTCGGCGTCGGTAACCTCAGCGGCGGCGATGATCGACGGCACGTGCAGATAGCTCTGCGACGACGGCGCCGGGCCGATGCACACCGATTCGTCTGCCAGCTTCACATACTTGGCGTCACGGTCGGCCTCGGAGTACACGGCAACCGTCTTGATGCCCATTTCGCGGCAGGCACGCTGGATTCTCAAGGCGATTTCGCCGCGGTTGGCGATCAGAATTTTCTCGAACATGGTTTTTGAGGGGCGAGGGGCTGGGATTTAGAGACTAGGGGCGGTCACGCTGCGCGCGGCCATTTTCCCTGGCTCCTGGTTCCTAGCTTCTAGCCCCTAGACTCCTCAGGCAATCACAAACAGCGGCTCGCCGTACTCAACCGGCTGGCCGTTTTCGACCAGGATGGCCTTGATGACGCCGCCCTGGTCCGATTCGATTTCGTTCAGGAGCTTCATCGCCTCGATGATGCACAGCGTATCGCCGGCATTGACGCTCTGGCCGACTTCGGCAAAGTTTTTCGAGCCGGGTGCCGGGGCGCGGTAGAAAGTGCCGACCATGGGCGAACGTACGATGTGTCCTTCGGGCACGGCGTCTTCTGCCGGAGCGGCCGCAACCGGCGCCGCAATGGCCGGGGCGGCGGCATGCATCATCTGCGGGGCGTGGTGCATCATCATCGGCGTGCCCGCAATGCTCTTGGCGATGCGGACTTTTTCCTCGCCTTCGGTGATTTCCAGCTCGGCGATGCCGGAGGCTTCGACCAGGTCAATGAGCTTTTTCAGTTTTCTGAGATCCATGGGAGGTCCTGTTTTGGAGGTGGCGCAAGGCGAATTCCAGCGCCAGTTCGTAGCCGTGCGCGCCCAGTCCGGACACCACGCCGACCGCGAGGTCGGAAAAATACGAGTGATGGCGGAAGGCTTCGCGCGCGTAGATGTTGGAAAGGTGTACTTCGACGAACGGGATGGCGGTGGCTGCCAAAGCGTCGCGCAGGGCGACGCTGGTGTGGGTGTAGCCCGCCGGGTTGATGACAATGAAGTCGACGTGGTCGCGCGCAGCCTGGTGGATGCGGTCGATCAGGGCGCCTTCGTGGTTGTGCTGAAAGGTTTCGACCTGGGCGCCGGCGGTTTCTCCGCGGCTGACCAGCGCACGGTTGATGTCCTCAAGTGTGGCGAGGCCGTAATGCTTGGGCTCGCGGCTGCCCAGTAAATTGAGGTTGGGGCCGTGCAAAACCAGCACGTGGGGGTGCAGACTGGGGACCGATTTGGCCGCGGCGCGGCTGGTTCGTTTAGTCGTCATGGCGGCGAGTTTGCCGTAAATGAGGGTAAATTGTCCAGATATTGACGCTAAATCGCAACTATGCGCCAATTTTCCGCAAGGTGGCTTCAAGCGTCGCGCGCGGCAGCCGCCCCAGGTGGCTCAGCACGAGGTTGCCGTCGCGATCGAGCACGATCGTGTAGGGGAGGGCCCCGCTCGGGTTACCGAGTTGGCGCGCCAGGCGGTGGGCGGCGCCCTCGCCGATCAGGATCGGATAGCTGACCGGCATTGTCCGCAAAAATTGCGACACGCTGGCCGGGTTGTCGATGGCGATGCCGACGAATTCGATTCCGTCGGGCTGGAATTGCCTGCGCAGGGCATCAAAGTCCGGCATTTCCTCGCGGCACGGCGTACACCAGCTGGCCCAGAAATTCAGTACCACCACCTGCCCGCGCCACTGTGACAGCGGCTGTTCGTGTCCCCGAACATCCGGAAAACCGAGTTGCCATAGCGCGGCGACTGCGGGTGCGGCAGGCGCTTGCGGCGCATAGCGCATCTGCGCCAGCCAGATTCCCGCCGCCAGTGCAGCCAGCGCAAGGGGTGCGAGATAAAGCCATTTTTTCTGCATGGGGGCGGTCAGCATGGGTCGGGGAGGCAGGTTTCACGAAATTGTCCGGCATCCTGCCGCCCCGATGCCTGCTTACAGCGTGCCGTAGGAGTGCAGCCCCGACAGTAAAATGTTCACGCCGATGAAGGCGAAGGTGGTGACGAACAGGCCGACCACTGCCCACCACGCCAGCATGGGGCCACGCAGGCCCTTGACCAGACGGATGTGCAGCCAGGCCGCGTAGTTCAGCCACACGATCAGCGCCCAGGTCTCCTTCGGATCCCATGACCAGTAGCCGCCCCAGGCCTCGGCTGCCCACATCGCGCCGAGGATGGTGGCGATGGTGAAAAAGGCGAAGCCGACCGCGATGGTCTTGTACATGACGTCGTCGAGCACTTCCAGCTTGGGCAGGCGGCTGGCGAGGATGCCGCGTGATGCCAGCAGGTAGGCACCGCCGAGCATGGCGGCGATGGAGAACGCGCCATAGCCGACGAAGTTGGCCGGCACGTGCAGTTTCATCCACCAGGATTTGAGCGCCGGCACCAGCGGCTGGATTTCGTGCGCGCCGCGGTCGAAGGTGTACCAGAGGATGAAGCCGACCGCCGCCGAGATCACCAGCAACACGAAGGCGCCCATCTGGCGGGCCTGGTAGCGTGCTTCGTAATACAGATACATCATCGCGGTGATCAGGCAGAACAGTACGAACACTTCGTACAGATTGGACACCGGGATGTGGCCGACGTCGGCGCCGATCAGGTAGGACTCGTACCAGCGCACCATCAGGCCGATGAAGCCCATGGCCACGGCAGACCAGGTCAGCGTGCTGCCGCTTTTCAGCATGAAATCGGAGCGCGCCAGCAGGCCAGCCCAGTAGGCCAGCGTGGCCAGTCCGAACAGCGCGCACATCCACATGATCGCGGCCTGGCTGGAAATCAGGTATTTGAGGAAGAAGGCCTCTTCCATGCGCGCCAGATTGCCCTGATACTGGCTGAAGGCGAACAGGCTGATCGCGCCGACCACCAGGAACAGCGGACGGAACGGTTTCCAGAACCAGCCGAACACCGCCAGCGACGGGATCACCGCCAGCAGAATGGCTTTTTCATAGATGTCCATGTAGTCGCCGAAGCGCGACAGGGCAAACAGGGCACCCGTCGCGACGATGGCGGCGAACAGCCAGTCGAACCAAGACAGGCGTTTCAACAGCGGGGCGGGTTGATTGAGGGCGAGTTCCATGATTGAGCCTCCGGTTTATTTCGCGGACGTGGACGTTTGCTGGGTAAGCGTGTCCAGTGCCTGCGCATGCTGGACGAATTCTTTTTCGAAATCGATGGTATGTTTGGCCGACGACATCGCCAGCAGCGCGTGGCCCGGCTTGATGCGAACCCAGACCCGACGTTCGCGCACGTAAAGCATGAAGAATACGCCGAGTGTCAGCAAAAGCGAACCGAAGTAGACCACGTTCTTGCCGGGCGAGCGGGTGAGCTGCAGGCCGCTCGCCTTGACCTCGTCGTACTGCATCAGTTGCAGATAAATCGGCGCGCCATAGACGAACATGTCACTCATGCTGTTGAGCGTGTCGCGCACCAGCCAGCCAGTGGCATCGTCAGCCGCGGGAGCGGGCAGGCTGGCCTGGCGGTTGGCAATCTGCAGCGCTTCGAACGCAGCAAGCTCCAGAATGCGCAGATAGGTGCCGGCCGCCTTGTCGCGTTCGGCCTCGGGGACCTTGTCTTCGATGAATACCCCCAGCGACTGGAAGCCGCCTTCGGCGAACAGGGCTAATACCTGGGTGGCGCTGAATTTCAGCTTGTCCTCGATTTCGGTGCCCCAAGCCTCCTGCGGCAGCGCCTGGCGGGCGAATCGGGCGGCAATTTCGGGGCGCAGTTCCGCATTCAGCAGGGCACCGCGCAGGCGCATGAAGCTGTCGATATCGCCCCCTGCATCGAGCGGCATGCGCAGGTAGCGGAAGGATTCGTTCGGCGATTCGCGCACCCCCGACATCAGGTACCAGCGGCCGTCGAGTTCCAGCGGCAGCATGTAATTGCTGAACTCGCGCGCCTGGCCGCGTGCATCCCGCAGCTTGTACTGGAAACTCGGGCCGACGTTGCGCAGATGCCGTTTGTCGCTCACCGGGCTGCCGCCAAGCACGCTCATGGTGTCGCCGGATGCCTCGACTTCGCCGCCCATGTTCTCGATGTTGAACGGGCGGAAGTCGGTGAATTCGAGCGTGTAGTTACCTGCTGCGCTGGTCAGCGTGGTGTTCTGGTGCACCGTGCCTTCGATGGGGAAGGTGGCGATCGTCGGCGCGAACAGGTTCCAGCCGCGCAGGCTCAGGCGGGTGCCGCCGTCGGCAAAGCTCGCCTGATAAATGGCGATATTGTCGTGGATCAGCGGATGGTTGACTGCAATCGTCGCTTCCCGGATTTTCTTGCCGGAACGGTCGAACAACTCGATGTCGCTTTCAAAGCTCTTCGGCTGACCGGTGCTGTAGTGCTCGATGCGGAACTGCTTCAGCGCCACGGTGAAGGGCAGATCCTGCACCAGGTAGCCGTCTGCCACATTGAGGAAAGCCACATCCGCGCTGGAGCCTTCGGGAATCTGCACGCTGCCGCGGAACGACGGATTGGACGGCGACAGGCGCGAAATTGCCGGCACCTGGCTTTGCGGAATGTCGCGCGTTTCGATTTTTTTGTACCCCAGCACCTGCTGTGCCTTGAATACCAGGTTGCCATCCATCAGCCCGCCAATGCAGATCATGACGATGGCCGAGTGCGCCAGAAAATAGCCGAGGCGGTTCCAGCTGCCGGCTTTGGCGGCGAGCAGCATGCCGTCTTCGCGCAGCAGGCTTTTCACCTTGTAGCCCTGGCCTTCAAGATAGCGCTGGGCGCTGGCTGCCAGCATCTCGGGCGGCTGTTCGGTAACGGCTTCGTGCTTGTGTTTGAATGCAGCGAGCGACTGTTCGCTGACGTGCTCGCGGAAACTTTTCATTTCGCGCGCAAAATTCGGCGCGTTGCGGTAGATGCAGACGCTGGTGGAGGCGACCAGGAAGGTCAGGATGACCAGAAACCAGGCAGCGTGATAGACGTCGTACAGTCCCAGCTTTTCGAATACCTGGAACCAGAAGGGGCCGAACTGGATGATGTAGTTGCTGTACGGTTCGGCCTGCTTCAGTACGGTGCCGACAATGGATGCGACCGCGAGAATGGACAGCAGGCTGATGGCAAAGCGCATCGAGCTCAGCAGTTCAAACAGGGACTTGCCGAAGTAGTGGGTGGCAGTATTCATTTTGGCAGCAAAAAAAAAAGGGTGACTCGCGTCACCCTTTCATCGACTCAGGTGCGGTCGATAAGTTTAACGCAAGCCCTGAATATAAGAAGCCACGGCCTTCATGTCGGCGTCCGTCATCTTGGCGGCGATGCTGCGCATCATCTTGGCGGCGGCGTTGGCACGCGTGCCAACGCGGAATTCATTCAGCTGCTTGTAGATGTAATCGGCATGCTGGCCAGCCAGGCGCGGAAACTGGACGGGAATGCCTTTGCCTTGCGGGCCGTGGCACGAGGCGCAGGCCGGGACGCCGGCACCCTGCACGCCGCCGCGATAGATTTTCTGGCCGAGTAGCGCCAGTTCCTGATCCTTGGAGGTGCCCGGCTTGGGCTGCTGGGCGCTGAAGTAGGCGGCCAGATTCAGCATGTCCTGCGGGCTCAGGTCCTTGACGATGCCCGCCATAACCGGGTTCTTGCGCTCGCCCGATTTGAAGTTGGTGAGCTGCTTGTTGATGTACTCGGCATTCAAGCCGGCAATCTTGGGGTTGGCCGGCGTGGCGCTGTTGCCGTCCGCAGCGTGGCACGCTACGCAAACCTTGGTGACGATGCTTTCTGCCGCCTTGGGATCACCTTTGCTGGCCGGGGCAGCGGCGGGGGGATTGGCAAAAGCGGAGGTGGCGGCCAATGCGGCGACCAGAGAGACGACGAGTTTCATCAAAAGCTCCTAAAGCTTGCAAAACTTGGGAAAACGGGTAGTTTAGCGGCAACTAATATGACTGCCAAGCCCGTGCTCAATCGCGCCCAATTCCATACCTCGGTCGCACAGCTGCGCGATTTGCCTTATAGCCGTGCCGAAATCGCGTTTGCCGGGCGGTCAAATGCCGGAAAGTCGAGTGCAATCAATCTCTTGACGCGCAAGAATCGCCTGGCGTTTACTTCCAAAACGCCAGGGCGCACGCAGCTGATCAACTTTTTCGAGCTGGATGCCGACACGTATCTGGTCGACCTGCCGGGGTATGGATACGCAAAAGTGCCGCCGGCGGTGAAAGCGAAATGGGAGGGCCTGCTGTCGCGTTACCTGCAGGAGCGTGGGGCGCTGGTCGGGATGGTGCTCATCATGGATGCGCGGCACCCGCTCACCCCGCTGGACAGGCAGATGCTCGACTGGTTCACGCCCACCGGCAAGCCGGTGCACATCCTGCTGTCCAAGGCCGACAAGCTCTCCAACAGCGAGAAAACGCTCACATTGCGTCGCGTCGAACAGGAGCTTGCCGCATTGGGAAGCGTCAGCGTGCAACTGTTTTCCAGCCTGTCGCGTCAAGGCGCAGAGGATGCGGCGGCCTTGATCGAAGACTGGCTGGCCCGCGCCTTGTTGCCGGATTTGCAGACCGCCGAGGCAGTGGGTAGGCCCGAGCCGCAATAAAAAAGCCCCGACCAAGGGAGGGATCGGGGCCAAAAAATGCCTTAAGGGGATTAAGGCATCCCGCTCAGGGAGGAGAAGCGGGAGACGATACGAGATCGTCTATTCCACAGAGTAGGCCCCCTTTAATAAAGTTCCATAGCGCTGTGCATATTCTTTGGAGAGGTTTGTGAGTCTGCCATTTTCCGCGTTCCCCGCCGCCCGTATGCGCCGCATGCGCCGCGACGATTTTTCCCGCCGTCTGATGCGTGAGCACACACTTACGCCTAACGACTTGATTTATCCGGTATTTGTTCTGGATGGGCAAAATCGGTGCGAGTCCGTGGTGTCGATGCCCGGAGTCGAACGGCTGTCGATCGACCTGTTGCTGCCCGTCGCCGAGGAATGCGTGCAGTTGGGGATACCCGCGCTGGCGCTGTTTCCTGTGATCGAGGCGAACTTGAAGACCCTGGGCGCAGAAGAGGCATTGAACCCCGATGGTCTGGTGCCGCGTACCGTGGCTGCGCTGAAAGACCGTTTTCCCGAACTGGGCATCATCACCGACATTGCGCTCGATCCCTATACCAGCCATGGCCAGGACGGCCTGATCGACGACAGCGGTTACGTGCTGAACGACGAGACGGTCGTGGTTCTGGCGCAGCAGGCCGTGGTGCACGCCCAGGCTGGCGCCGATGTCGTCGCCCCGTCCGACATGATGGATGGCCGGGTTGCGGCCTTGCGTGCCGCACTCGAAGGCGCCGGCCATGTCCATACCCGGATTCTGGCCTATGCTGCCAAATACGCGTCCAGCTTTTACGGGCCGTTCCGCGATGCCGTCGGTTCCGCTGCCAGCCTGGGCAAGGGCAACAAGTATACGTATCAGATGGACCCGGCCAACAGCGACGAAGCCCTGTGGGAGGTCGGGATGGACCTGCAGGAAGGCGCCGACATGGTCATGATCAAACCGGGCATGCCGTATCTCGACATCATCCGCCGCGTCAAGGGCGCGTATGGCGCGCCAACTTACGCCTACCAAGTCAGCGGCGAGTACGCCATGCTAAAAGCGGCTGCGCAAAATGGCTGGCTGGACGAGAAGGCCTGCGTGCTGGAAACGTTGCTCGCGTTCAAGCGGGCTGGAGCGGATGGTGTGCTGACTTATTTTGCGCGCGATGCGGCGCGTTGGATGCGTGATCAAATCTAAATTTTTACGCGTGGCAAGCCGTTAAAAGGCATATGCAGGCATATTTTCCAGCGGGGCAGGTGAATCCAGGTGACAAGCAATATTAGCAAGTTGATCGGGCGTGGCCAGAACAAAGCTGATGATTTCGATCGAACCATCATCAGCTTTGAGTCGCCCTATCGACTCAAGGACTTAAGCCCGTCGCTCGGTGGGGATCCTGACGTTCACGAAGAGAAAGTGAGTGAAAAGGTTTTCAAGTTGCGTTTTGCGCAGCAGGACGAGGTATTCAACAGCGCCAGCTTGCTGGTGCAGAAGCGCTATGAATGGCGTGGCATGCCGAAGGCGCAACTGGCAAAGCATCCCAATCGCATCACGATTCTAACTTTCCACCAAGAGAAGATCGTCGGTACTGTTACGGTTGGCTACGATTCGGAAGAAGGATTGCTGGCCGACGAAATGTTCAAGCCTGAAGTTGATGCCTTGCGCGCCCAAGGCAAGCGTATCGGCGAACTCAGCAAGCTCGCCATTGACGAAAATATCGGCTCCAAACAATTGCTGGCGAGCCTGATTCATGTCGCCTATTTATATGGCGTCATCCACAAATGCACAGACGCCATTTTTGACATCGTTCCCCATCACAAAGCCTTCTACGAGAAAATGCTGGGCCTTGTCCAGATCGGGGAGGAAGTAATGAGTAAGCGGGTGCATGTCCCGGTGATGCTGATGCATCTGGATCTGGAATACATGCGTCAAAAGATAGAAGAGTTCGGTGGCAAAGGTAAAACGGTTAAAGAACGCAGCCTTTATCCTTATTTTTTCTCTCCTAAGGATCAGGAAGGGATACTGGCCCGGCTATTGCGAGAGGAATGATGTTGGCAGCGGCATTTGATTACCACGAGGCGTTTTCCCGCAACCTTGGCTGGCTGACGCCGGATGAGCAAAATACGCTGCGCGGCAAAAGGGTCGCCATTGCGGGGATGGGTGGCGCAGGCGGCGTGCACCTGCTGGCGTTGACCCGGCTTGGGGTGGGGAAATTTCATGTGGCGGATCTTGACCAGTTCAACCTGGTCAACTTCAACCGCCAGGCTGGCGCCACTATGAAAAGCTTGGGCCGGGACAAGGTGGCCGTCATGGCGGAACAGGCGTTGGATATCAACCCGGAACTGGATATCCGTACCTTCCCCGAGGGGGTGCAGCCGCACAACGTCGATGCTTTTCTGGACGGCGTAGACCTCTATGTGGACGGTCTGGATTACTTTGTTTTTTCCGCTCGCCGATTGGTATACGACGCATGTCGTGCGCGAGGCATCCCCATCACCTTTGCTGTTCCTCTTGGCATGGGCGCTGCGCTGCTTAACTTCCTGCCGGGTGGGCCGAGTTTTGAGGAATATTTCCGCCTCGAGGATGGCCCTGAGGAGGAATGGCCCGTTCGTTTTTTAGTGGGTATTGCGCCTGCCTTGCTGCATCGGGGCTATCTCGTCTATCCGGAAATCGTCGATTTTCAAACCCAGCGGGTGCCATCCACCGGCTTGGCCTGTCAGCTATGCGCCGGAATGGCGGGAACGGAAGCGATGAAGCTGTTGCTGGGGCGCGGTAAAGTGGCTGCTGTTCCCCGCACCCTGCAATTCGATGCCTACACCGGGAAGCTCAAACAAACCTGGCGGCCGGGGGGGAATCGCCATCCCTTGCAACGTCTGTCCATGGCCTATGTGAAATGGCGTCTGCAACGGGCGCGGCAGGAGTAAGCAGTGGACGCGGTATTGCGGGACATTCTGGAACTGGCCCGCTGGGCGCCTTCTGCGGACAACACGCAACCCTGGCGTTTCCAGGTGCTGGGCGAGCGAGAGCTGGTTTTATGGTATGCCCCCGGCCCGGATTTGAGTGTCTTCAACCTGGATCATTTTGCCGGCTGTTTGGCCATGGGCGCCTTGCTGGAAACCCTGGCCGTGGCCGCTACGGTGCACGGTCTGATAGTCGCCGACACACGCACTGAGCCCGCTTTCCACAATTATCCGTGGGGTATTCACGTGGTATTGCGCGCTGAAGTCGGGCTGGCGCCTTCCCCTCTCGTGCCCGTTGTTTCCCGCCGCACCACTCAACGCCGTCGGATGTCTCTTGTTTCCCTGTCCGCCGCGCAAAAGCAGGCCTTGGAGGCCAGTGTCGGAAAACTTTACAGAATCCTGTGGCTTGAGGACTGGGCAAGCAAGTTGAAGATGGCCTCTTTATTGAACCGGGTCGGCAAAGTCAGGTTGCTGATGCCGGAAACCTTCGCCGTGCACCGGGATACGATTGCCTGGGGCGCGCAACATAGCGACGACCGCATCCCTTCCGGGGCGATCGGCGCGGACCCCCTGCTGCAACGCATCATGGCGTGGACCATGAAGTCCCAGGCACGCGTTCGCATGCTTAACCGCATGGGCGGTCATTTGTTGCCCAGAGTGGAAATGGATTTATTGCCCGCTTTGGCCTGTGCCGGGCATTTTCTCGTCTGGAGCGAGCGGCCCCTGGACGACCCTGCCGCCCAAATGGAGGCAGGGCGTGCCCTGCAGCGTTTCTGGCTAACGGCTGAGAGCCTTGGCTTGCAGTTTCAGCCGGAAATGGTTGCCCCGCTTTTTTGTCGCTATATCAGGACAGATCGACTTTTTACACGTGATGCATGGGCGGCGACCGAGATGGCGGTGCTATGCAAGCGGTTTTCGCAATGGATGGGCGCCCAGCCATGGGCGCAAGCCGCGTTCATGGGACGTCTGGGGCGAAGCCAGCCGGTTGTTAGCCGGTCATTCAGACAGCCATTGAACGCTTTGCTGATTCCCTGAATGTGTCGGTGGACTTTACACTTCGGCCTTCACGCGCTGGAAACGTGCAGGCTGCCAACAAGAAAATTCCTTTAAAAACAAACTATAACTCATGTTCTCCTGGAGGTGGCACAGTCGGTGCTTTGTTAGGGGCATGACAGCCATCTTGGCGTCAATGTCTAACCTCTACTCAAGGAGAGTAACGATGATTAAGAAAACAGCAGTGGCCCTTGCGCTGATGGCTGGCTTTGCGGGCAGCGCCCACGCCGGGATTGATTTCACCTTCAATTACGCGTTGGCCAACGCCGTCGAAGGCTATACGCCGCCGGCTGTAACGGTCCCTGGCTACAACAGCTACGATAGCGCCCTGTCGAAAGTAACGGACGAGATGAAGTTCACGGCGGAATCCTTGGTTAGTTTTAACGGGGGCGTTCCTTTCCAGTCGGGCTCCACGTTCACGGATTACGTCATTGTGCGCATTGACCAGCTGTTCAATGACGGCAACAACAATTTTGACGTCTATAACCTCGGTAGCGACCGTCAGGTAACGGTGGCAATTGTGATGGACGGGTTGTTCGTCAGCAATCAGAACTATGTCTTCACTTCGCTCAGCCGGTTCGACGTCTATTATGATGCGGGCGACAATGCAGCGGGTGGCGCTGTCTACACTGCAGCCAATTTTAACGGCCCCCTTGGCAACTTCGTCGACGGCACGCTGGCTGAAACTGGCTCCAATCTGTCAGGCGGTGGTGTGACCGGCGTCACGGTGACTGATGGCGCGCTCAACCTGAGTGTGCTGTTGACCGATCAGCTGGCGAACGGCGATTTTGAAGTGGGCCCGACGGGTCAGCTGTTTACCAAGCTGGTGAGCGCCTTGGTGAACGGCAATAACGCCCTTTGTACCGACGACGGCGGCACCCAACAGGCTTGCGGTACGACGGAGGCCGGTTTGGCTGCATTCTTTGGCACGTCGGCTGGTGCGACCGTGTTCCACACTCGGACGGATGGCTCGCTGTCCAAAGCCGTGCCTGAACCCCAAACCCTCGCGCTCATGGGCTTGGGCCTGCTGGGGATGGGTTTCGCTGCACGCAGCCGCAAAGCCAAATAAGGTCATCCAGCTTCTCCTGAAACCCCGGCGAGTCCGGGGTTTTTTTATGGCTGCGGGCGGGACGTTACTGATGGCATAAAGTGCTCCTTGCCCTACCATGAAGCCAAATTTCTCGGGGGCGCCCATGTTGCCGAACTATTCCTGGTCGGCGCTACATGGGCGGCCCGCTTTCTTGAACGCATGGGTTTCGCCGATGTCAGCAGGTATGACTAACCACCCGCGATCCCGGCTGCCTCTACATGCCTGGGGGGTATGGCATAAGAACGCGGATCTCGGGCTTCGGCCCAGCAGGTTGCCTTGTTGAGGGAATCGGGTTGGACGCGGTGAATCGTCCGCTTGCTACGGGTTGCCCGAGCTGATCCCGGTGCAAGCCGCGACGGGTCTTTGGGATTTGATCGCAGCGGCGAAAGATAGCGCCCCCAGCATCTTCATGTTTTTAAGGCTATTTTTGCCAGGGGCCGTGCTTGGCGATCTATCCGAAGCGCTCGCCTTTCCGTTCAGCCGACTTTCTACTGGAGCTTGAGTTGGGGGGGGGGCGGCCGAGCATCGACGGTCGGAGCCAGCCCTTGGTGAGCCTCTTTGATCCTTGGTCACGCTCGGAAAGCTGATGGGTGCGGCCTTGTTGCCGTACTAATCAAGAACACTCGCACCTTTCAACAAAAAGCGGCCTTCCTTACGGATGCCGCTTTACCTTTTCCGCTATCTTGCGTGCCTTGGCCCTCAGTTAAGGGGGGCCACGCCTGGCACCCTTAACGTAGCCCCGCCTCAATATTCCGGGCTTTGTCGCCCAGCGGCCCCTTGAGCCTGATCAGCGGAGCGAGCTGTTGTCGCGCCTGGGAGCGGGCATTTTGTTTGGCTAGGGCTTGGGCATAGTGCAGTCGGTAGACCGGAACCTGGGGAGCCAGTTCGACGGCCTTGGATAGCAATGAAGTGCCCCTTTTCAAATCACGTCCGCTGGTAGTCAGCAGCCAGCCGAGCGTGTCCAGGATATTGGCCTGCAAAGGGGCCAATTGGTAGGCTTTCTCTGCGTATTGCTGTGCCTGGTCGGGCGCGCGGTCTTGCACAATGAAAGCCAGGTTGTTAAGGGCCTGGAGTTGATCGGGATTGATTTTCAGCACCTCCCTATAGTCCGCCTCGGCTTTGGGTAAATCCATGCGGGACAGGCGCAGATCGGCCCGGGCTAAGCGCACTCGCACATCTTCAGGATGTTGCTCGATCCATTTGTCGAGCAAACCGTCGGCTTGGGCTAAAGCACCATTATGGGAAACGGCCCGGTGCAGCTTGACCAGGGTCTGGCTGTCCGGTGCCAGGGTTTGAGCCCGACGGTAGGCGTCAGCGGCCTGTGACCAGTTTTTTGCAGCCAGATGAATATCGCCTTCCAGTATCTGGGCCTCGGTCTGGGTGGGGAATTGGCCCTGTGCCTGCTTGGCGATCTTCAGGGCATCGCTAATGCGGCCCTCGCGCATGTGAAGCAATACCAGACTGCTGTAGGCGGGATAGAACTGGGGCGCCTGGTTGAGCAATTTTTCCAGGTGCGAGCGCGAGGCCTTGAAATTGCTCAGACCGAATTCGGCCTGAGCCAAGCCATGGCTCCATTGAGGGGTTTGCGGAGACAGTTTCTGTGCGCGCTGGAAGCTAATGCGGGCGCTTTCGGAATCGCCCAGGGCGAGTTGAGCTTCGCCCATGAGGCCTAGCAAACCGGCGTGTTTGGGATGGGTCTGCTGGGCACTCTTGAGGGTGGCCAGGGCCTTGTCCGGCTCGCCTCCTTGCAACTGTTGACTCGCCACCCTGAGCACCAACGCGGCAGAATCGGGCGCGGCCTTTTGGGCGCGGGCAAGCCACTGGTTGGCTTCCTTGGGGTTGCCGGCCTGAAGGGCGATGTCGGACAAGGCCAGCATCGCTTCAATATTGTCAGGGTTGCGTTCGAGTACGTCTTTCCACAGGGCTTGCGCCTGGCTGGGTTGCTTGTCCTTGAGATAGAGGTGGGCTAGCGCGCGCACGGCAGGCAACGAGCCGGGCTGGAGTTTGAGCGCGAGTTGCAGATGCTCACGGGCTTTGGCGACCTGGTTGAGGTTGCTGTGGGCTTCGGCTGCCAGCAGATGGGCTTGGGGCAGTTTGGGATCTTTGCGGATCAGGTTGTCGGCGCTGGTCAGGGCCTCTCTATATTGCCGCGCTTTGAGCTGGGTCAGGATGATGAGGATGTCGGCCTCCCGCCCGCCCGTTTTGCCGGCGGCCTCCTGGAACAGCGCCAGAGCTTCCTGGGTCTGTCCTTGGCGGGCCTCGGATTGGCCCAGGCTGGTTAGCAGCTGGGCGCTGCCGGGTTTGAGGCTTAAGGCCTGGCGGTACAGATTCTCCGCCTCGACCCAGCGACCACGTGACATTTCTGCATCTCCGGCCAGCTTGAGGGCGAAAACGTCGGGCGGGTTCTGTCGTAGCAAGGGGGCCAGCAGTTCCAGGGCTTCATCCGGGTTGCCCTGGCGCATAACGGTGACGGCCCTGAGCTTGCGGGCAAAAATGTGGCCCGGCAAGACCGCGAGTACCTGAGAGAAAGCCTTGCCCGCTTGCTCCAGCGATCCGAGGTCAAGCTGGATTGTGCCAAGGAGCAATTGATACCCGGGCAATTCCGGACGGACTTTGACAGCCTGTTGAATAAGCGGGAGTGCCTGTGCAGGCTGTTTCTGCAAGTAGAGAGAAAACGCCTTGAGATAGGCCGCATCAGGATGGCCGGGGGCGATTTTTTCGATTTTGTCGATCTGTTTTTGGGTGTTCTTGAAATCGCCTTCGGAGAGATGGGCCAGGCCTAACTGGCCAAGTGAGCCGATATCTTTGGGTGCAATTTGCAGGGCTTTTTCAAAGCCGCTGATGGCTTCTTTCAGTTTACCTTCGTTGAACAGCTGCTGGGCAATCAGGCGCAGGGTCCTGGCGTTTTGGGGCTC
Organism: Thiobacillus sp.; assembly: GCA_019459705.1. Classification (GTDB taxonomy): domain Bacteria; phylum Pseudomonadota; class Gammaproteobacteria; order Burkholderiales; family Thiobacillaceae; genus Thiobacillus. The sequence goes on from JAIBFE010000215.1 coordinate 22,584, forward strand.
TATGGCGAGGGCCTGGTCAAGCCAGTCTTTGGATTTCTGGCTGTCGCCAGTGACTTTGGCACAGGCGGCCAGGCCCCAGTAGGCGGGGATGTTTTTAGGGTTAGTCGTCCTGGACTGGGCGTAGAGCTCACAGCCGGCTTGCAGTTTGCCCAAGCCGATCAGGGCATCCCCTCGGGCGCTTTCCAGACGGGCGCGGTTGAGACTGGAAAATTGCGGGGGCGGCAGAATTTCATCCAGAACCCGCTGGTATTGCTTTTGCTCCAGCAGGCTTTCTGCAAGCAGGGGAAGAACGGATTCAGCGCCGACCCCCAGACCCTGGGCGCGCTTGAGCTCTCTCTCCGCATCTTCAGCATAACCGGATTTGAGATAAGCCTCGGCCAGCAGCAAGTGGGTGCCGGGGTTGTCCGGCGCTTTTTGGTCCGCGTTCTTGAGTTCGATCAGGCTGGTCTTGTAATCGGATTGGCCCATCGCATCCTTGGCCCGCTGGATGTGCTCCTCGGCAGTCAGGCTGGAGGTGCGGTCGCAGGCGCTGATCCCGAAAGCCAGGACCAGGGACAGCACGACAGGGGTAAGTTTGGTTCTGGGCATGGCAATCCTTTAGCGTGAGGAGAGTTGCTGATAGAGCTGTCGGGCCTGAGCTTGGGCAGGGAAGACGATTTCACGGTCCAGCAGGGTCTTGAGTTCCTGTCTGGCACGCATCGTGTCACCTGCCAGATACAGTCCATAGGCCAGATGCCAGTGGATTTCAGCGGCATCCGGCGCCTTGGATAGCGCTTGCTGCAGAAGCTTGAGGCCGCGTTCAGGCTGCCCCTGCCGAACCAGGATCCAGCCCAGGGTGTCCATCACGGCAGGATTGTCGGGTTTGAGCTTGAGCGCCTGCTCGGCAAATGCAAGCGCGCGGCTGTCCTTGGATTCGAAGAGAGACCACGCAAGGTTATTCAGGACAAGAAGGTTGTTTGGGTTGCTCTTGTTCAATATCAAATAATGTTCAACCGCGGCTTGATGCTGCTTGCGCTTGATCAGACTTTCGGCCAGCGCTGCGCGGGTGTTGGCGTCTTGCGGGTGGCTGGCCAGCCAGCTGGCGAGGCGCTTTTCGCCTTCTTCTGTACGCTGGGTGGCATTGAAAACCTGCAGCTGGCGGATGAGCCATGCACCGGAAGGCGCCAGTTTCTGTGCGCGTTCGAAGGCGGCGAGTGCGGCGGAGTAGTCCTTGCGCGCAAAGGCAGCGTCGCCTTCGAGGATGAAGCCGGCCGGGCTGCCGGGTTTTTGCTGCTGCACCTGTCGGGCGAGCTTGAGTGCCTCGTCAAAGCGTGCCCTGAATCTCGACGCCGCCGAGCATCAGTTGCGCATCGAGGAAATCGGGCTGGATGCTCAGGGCATCCTGCAGGGTTTTGCGTGCGCCGGCCATATCCTTGGCGGCGATCTGCGCGGTGGCGACCTTGGCCAGCGGCGCGGCCTGGCGGGGCAGGCGTTCGGCCAGCTTGCGGTAGCTGCCCAACGCGTTGGTGGTGTCTCCCAGCGCCAGCTGGATGGTGCCGAGAAGATCGAGTGCGGCTGGGTTATCGGGCTGCGCATTGACCGCTTCGCGCGCGGTGGCGAGCGCCTTGTTCTTGTCGCCCCTTGCGAGTTGATGGCGCGCCAGTGCCACCCGCGGCTGCAGTGCCTGCGGATGTGCGGCGGCGGCCTTCTCCAGCCAGCTTGCATAGACTTTTTCATCCTTGTTGCGCAGCCCCAGGTCGGCTAGCGCGAGCATGGCGCTGAGATGCTTGGGATCGGCCTTGAGGATGCTTTCGAAGCGTTGGCGTGCAGCCTCGGGTCGATTGTCTTTCAGGTCGAGTTGCGCCAGATTGGCTGCCGCAGGAAAAAACGCGGGGTCGAGCTTGAGTGCCTGGTTGAAGCTGTCACGTCCTCGGGCGACGTCCTGTTTGCCAAGATAGGCCGCGCCCCGGTAGTTCCAGACGATCGGATCAGCGGGCTGTTTCTTTTCCAACGCGGCAATGCTGGCCAGCGCAGCGTCGAACTGTTTCTTTTTCAGCTGATTGAGAATGATGAAGGTGTCGGCGCGACTGTTGGCGCCTTCCATCGCAGCGGCGGTCTGCAGGTCGGCCATGGCACGGTTGTCGCCCTGGGCCAGTCGGGATATGCCGAGCTCGGTGCGAATGGCTGCGCTGTCGGGGCTGCGCTGTGCGGCCTGCTCGAAATAGGCCGAAGCCTGGGAAAAGTTCTTTTTGGCGAGGGCGATTTCACCGGCGACGACCAGCATACCGGCGTCCTGGCTGGCCGACTTGAGCGCCGGCGCCAGCGTGCGTGCCGCGTCGTCCGGGCGTCCCAGCCGCAGCTGCGAGGCGGCCAGCAGACGCAGTGCATAGAGATTGCCCGGCGTGGCCTTGACCACCTTGTTGAGATGCGCTTCCGCGGTCTGCAGGTTGCCGAGCGCGTATTCTATCGAGCCGCCCAACAGCAGTGCAGGGACGTAATCAGGTGCCGTCTTCAGTACCGAAGCAAGGCGATCGCGTGCGCGTTCGGTTTTCTTCTCGCGGAAATCGATCAGCGCCTGGGTATAGCGCGCCTGCAGGCTGTTGGGGGTGATTTTCAGGGCGGCCTCGACTTCCTCGCGCGCCAGGTCCAGCTTGTTTTCGGAAATGGCGATACCCGCCAGTGCGAGCCGCGTGCTGCTATGACGCGGATCGATTTTCAGCACGTCGCGATAGACTGCGGCGGCTTCCGCCGGCTTGCCCGCAGTGCGCAACAGGTCGCCTTTAAGCAATAGGCTGTCACGGTGTTTGGGGTCGATGCGCAAGGCCTGGTCGAGATCCTTCATGGCCTTGCCGGCGTCGCCGTCGGCAAGGGCCAGTTGCGCCATCGCGAGATGGATTTCGGCATTGGCGGGCGCAATCGCCAGCGCGCCTTGCAGCATCTTGCGCGCGTCCTCCTTGCGCCCCAGTCCGAGCTCGGCGGTGGCGCGCAGGGCTTGCAGGGTGGCGGCATCGGCGTCACCGGCGGCCGGTACGGGCAGTTCGTCCAGTACACGCTGGTATTCGCGCTGCCCCAGCAAGGCCCGGGCGATCATCGGCTTGACGGTGGCGGCGGGAAAACCGGCTTCACGGGCCCGCCGGAACTCTTTTTCCGCGCTGGCCAGATCGAGTTGCTCGAGATACAGCTTGCCCAGTTCAAAGCGTGCTTCGGCGTTGTCTTCGTCACCCGCCACGGCGTTCTTCAGCTGAATCATCGCCGCCTTGTGATCCCCCGCCGTGATCTTCGCCCGGGCATCGGCCACCAGCGAAGCTGGCTCTTCTCCGCTGCAGGCGGTCAGCAGGCTGGCGCCGAGAATCAGGGCCGGAAGTAGCCGGCGCGCGGGGACGGGAATAGACATGGGAGCCTCCGAAGTGACCGTGTAATTATAAAAAGTATGGGTGAGGCTTATTTCATTCCGATTTTTGCCATCAGGTCATACAGGGTGGGGCGGGTGATGCCGAGCAGTTCGGCAGCCTGCGCGATGCTGCCATCGCTGTGGGCGAGCGCACGGCTGACGGCCAGGCGTTCGGCATTTTCGCGCGCCTGTCGCAGGTTGAATGGCTGCGGCTCGGTCGGACCGTTTTCGAGGCCGAGGTCGGCTGCGGTGATCTGGCTGCCGTCGGCCATGATGGTGGCGCGCTTGATCAGGTTTTCCATTTCACGCACGTTGCCTGGCCAGGCATGCGCTTCGAGCGCGCCCAGCGCATCGGCGGTGAAGCCCCGGATATTGCGCCCCAGTTCGCGCACATAGCGCTCGAGGAAGGCCTGCGCCAGCAGCACGGCGTCACCGGGGCGCTCGCGCAGCGGCGGGATCTTCACCGAGATTTCAGACAACCGGTAGTACAGGTCCTCGCGGAAGCTGCCTTCGCGGATCATGCCGGCGAGATCGCGGTGCGTGGCGCAGACGACACGCACGTCGACCGGGATTTCGCCACGTCCGCCCAGACGCTCGATCACGCGCTCCTGCAGAAAGCGCAGCAGCTTGGCCTGCAGCGGCATCGGCAGGTCGCCGATCTCGTCGAGAAACAGCGTGCCTTCGTTGGCGTATTCGATGCGGCCGATGGTCTGTTTGGCGGCGCCGGTGAACGCGCCTTTTTCATAGCCGAACAGTTCAGATTCCAGAAGGGTGTCGGGGATCGCCGCACAGTTGATGGCGACAAAGCGCTTGCCTGAGCGCGGCGACAGTTCGTGCACGCTGCGCGCCAGCACTTCCTTGCCGGTGCCGGACTCGCCCAGCAGCAGCACGGTGGCGTTGGCCGGGGCAACCTTCTCCACGGTGCGGCAGATTTTCAGCATCGGTTCGCTGCTGGTGATCAGTCCTTGCAGGGCGGAACCGCGCTGTTTGGCGACCAGCAAACGGTTTTCGGACTCCAGCGCATGGACGTGCAGCGCGCGCGCGATCATCAGTGCCAGCACGTCGGGCTCGAAAGGTTTCTGGAAAAAGTCGTAGGCACCCAGCTGAATGGCCTTCACTGCATTGGTGCGGTCGAGGTTGCCGGTGACGACGATGACCTTGGTGGAAGGCGCGAGCGACAGAATCTGCTGCAGCGCGGCGAGGCCTTCGGTGGCGCCGTCCGCATCGGGCGGCAGGCCGAGGTCGAGCAGCACCACGGGGGGTTCGTGACGGCGCAATTGCGCGATGGCGCTGTCGCGGTCGGCAGCCATCACCAGTTCATAATCGGCGAGACTCCATTTCAGCTGCTTTTGCAGCCCCGGGTCATCTTCCACCAGCAGTATTTTTTGTTTGGCGTCGCTCATGCGGCGTCTCCTCCAGCATATGCATTATTGTCCAACGGCAGGCTGAGGCGGAAGCGGGTGCCGCGGCCCGGCGTGCTGTCCACCTCGATATTTCCATTCAGGGCGCGCAGCGTTTCGCGACATTCATACGCGCCGATGCCCATGCCCGCCCCCTTGGTGGAATCAAACGGCTGAAACAGTCGGGTGCGGATGAATTCGTCGTCCATGCCGTTGCCGGTGTCGATGATTTCAATGATCGCCAGCCCGGCTTCCTCGAATGCGCGCACAGTGACATGGCCATTCTGGGGGGTGGCCTCCAGCGCATTTTGCAGCAAATGGCCGATGGCGCGGGTGAGGCGTTCACGTTCGGCGCGAACGCGGAGGGCTGCGGGCGGCAATTCCAGCACGGGACGCAGCTTGTATGCCTGCTTGCTGGCGGCGGCATCATTCAGGATATCAGCCAGCTCGACCGACTGTGCCTGCGCCTCGCCGCTGCCCCGGCGCAATTGCGCCAGCACCTTGTTCATGCGGGCAACCGCGTTTTCCACGGTGTCCAGCATGTCGGCCTGAAACTCGGGGTTGTGCTTGTGTTTTTCGGCATTGGCCAGCAGCAGCGACAGCTGGGCAATGAGATTTTTCAGATCGTGGATGATGAACGTGGTGGTGCGGTTGAACGACTCGAACTGACGCGCCACGATGAGCTGGTTGGATGCGCGCATTTGCGCCAGGTGTGCCGCGGCCTGACGTGCTGCCACCTTGAGCAGGTCACTGACTTCCCAGTTGAAGCTGACGTTGCCGAGCGAATGCTTGAGAACCACAAAGCCGAGCAGTTCGTCGTGCAGCATCAGTGGCACCACCAGCCAGGCGTCGTCGGCACGCTGAATCCACGCCGGCGTATCGAGATCGCCGTACAGATCGCGACGGGTTTTCATTTCGTCCAGGTCCACCACCCACTGCTTGCTGGCGAGCCACTGGATGAAAGGCGAATCGGCCGGCTCAGTGCCCTGTATATCGGCCCAATTCCAGTGGCTGGCGCGTTGATAGCCGGCGTTGTCTTCACGCATCCACAGCGCGCCGCCCGGACTTTCGAGCAGCTTGGCCAGTGCCTCGACCGCGCGTTCGCACAACTGCTCGCCGGGCTGGCCCTCGGTGAGGGTGCGGGTGAAATTGAGCCATTCTTCGCGGTAGTCGTAGCGGTAGCTGAAAAAATGCTTGGAGAGAAACACCCGCAGCCGCGCGCGCAGAGTGCCAGAAAACATCAGCAGCACCAGCAGCATGGCGGCGGCGAAGATGAACACGGTCTGTACCACGTCGCCCCACTCGCCGCCGAACAGGCGCAGGTAATAGCCGGCGCCGGCCATCAGCAGCAGGTAAATGCCCGCACCGAGCAGGCTGGCGGTGTGGAAAGCCATGCTGCGTGACAGCCCGACCGGTGCTGCCCACTCCGGATTGCGTGCGGCGGAAACCGCGATCAGTGGCGTCACCAAGGCCGCCACATAGCCGCGCGCCGCCCACACCCGAGCGTCCATTGCGTTGAACAGTGCGGCATTGGCGTAGAGATAGAAGTCGTATATGAACAGTCCGCCCAGCCCGAGGCAGAGAAACTTGATTGCCCAGCGGTCTTCCGGACGGGTGCTGCGGTAGACCTGCTCGACCAGTACCAGGCCCATGACAGTGAGCAGAACCAGCCCCAGATTCCCGGCCCATCGCGCCAGCACCGGTTGGGTGGGAGCGATGAAGGGCATGACGCTGGCAAGCAGCAGACCGATCACAAGCACGCTGGCCAGGGTACGGATAAGGTGCAGGGGTGCCGGCAGGCTTGCACCTGGCGGCAGCCGCAGCCGCAGGATATAAAGTAGCAGTGCCAGCCATGCACCGTTGCGCACGACTTCGGCGGCGAGTTCCAGCCGTGGCGGCAGCATCCCCCAGGCGGCCAGTGCCGACATTCCCCCCCAGGCCGCGCTGAGTCCGGTGGCGAGCATCAGCAGACGACCCTGCGGACGTTGCCGCCAACTGGCGATGATGAGTCCGGACAGCCCCAGATAGGTCAGCGCCGCCAGGCCATAACCGACGGCAGCGAGGAGGAGCAGGGTGTCGGGCATGGTCGGTTTCAGGCGTGCGCGTTCAGCGTACGCCCTTTCCCCACAACACGACTTGTGCGGTCTGGAACAGGATCATGAGATCGAGAAACAGGCTGTGATTCTTGACGTAATAAAGATCGTATTGCAGCTTGTGCATGGCGTCGTCGTCGGTTGCGCCATACGCGTAGCGTACCTGTGCCCAACCGGTGATGCCGGGTTTGACGGTGTGACGTACCCCGTAATAGGGAATTTTCTGGGTCAGGTCCTGCACGAAATAGGGGCGCTCGGGGCGCGGGCCGACGAAGCTCATGTCGCCGAAAAACACGTTGAATATCTGCGGCAGCTCGTCGATGCGGGTGCGCCGGATGAAACGCCCGGTGAGCGTCACGCGGCTGTCGTTCTGTCCGGCCCAGCGCGGCTTGCCGTCTTTTTCGGCATCGACGCACATGCTGCGGAACTTGAGGATGGTGAAATTGCGGCAGCCCTGGCCTACGCGCTCCTGGCGGTACAGCACCGGGCCGGGACTTTCCAGCTTGATCAGCAGCGCGGCCAGCGCCATGATCGGCAGGCAGACCACCAGCATGGCCGCGCTGACCAGCAGGTCGAACAGGCGTTTGACGGTGTCGCGCACGATCCCCTGGTGGAAGCCTTCGGCCAGGATCATCCAGCTGGCGTTCATCGAATCCAGCTGCAAATGGCCGTTCTCGCGCTCGAAGAAGCTTGACAGTTCCAGGACCCGGATGCCGTACAGCTTGCATTTCAGCAGTTCCTGCACCGGCATGCCGCCGCCCCGGCGGTCACGCACGGCGAGGATGATCTCGCTGATTTGCAGACGCAGCGCCAGTTCGGGCAGGGATTCCTGGGTGTCGAGAATGCGCGCATGGTCGACGAAATGATGACTGCCGCCCATCGGCAGGTAACCGACCACCTGGGTATTGCTGGCGTGGCCGCGCTTGGTCAGCAGCGCCTCGACGTGGGCGGCGCGGCTGCCGGTGCCGATCACCAGGGCGCGGGTCTTGAGTGCGCCCGCCCGCGCCCAGCGGATGAATAGCGCACGGCTGAGCAGGATGCCCAGCAGCGCCAGGCCGAATGACAACAGGAAAGCCCCGCGCCCGACCAGCAGGGGGGGGAAGAAATAAAACAACAGGCTCATCGTCACCAGGCCCAAACCGAAGCTCAGGCCGAGACGCTGCAGCAGGGTGCGAACGCCGCCCTGCCATTCCAGGTCGTAGAGACCGCTCGCGGTCATCAGTCCCAGCATGACGATGGCGAAGGTCAGGGCCTTGGGCAGCAGGGGATTGAGATCGTCCGGAATCACGCCGCCGTCGAAGAAGCGCGCGCTGACACCCGCGTAGATGGCGCCACCGAGAATCAGCGACTCGATCAGCACCAGCAGCAATAAATTCAGGGGCACGTAGTGCCGGAAAAATCGGATCACGGCCGTTTACTCATAAGAAATCATGGCTAAAGCCAATGAGCATCTTCCATGCCAGGGTCGGGTTGCAATGAGAATGGTCAAGTCAGGGTCCGCACCTGAGGCAGGCGCACGCGCCGCGGGTTGCCGTCGGCCTGCAGGCGTTTCATGCCACGCAGTTCGGCGGCCGGGTAGACGATGATTTCGATCGTTGCGCGAGGATCATCGATGACAAATCGGGGATAGATCCGTCCGGGGGCATCCGCTGCGCGATATTCGGCGACTTGATACGGGGTCGTCAGGCGCAGCAACAGAAAATCGACATCCTTTTGCTGATCGGTAAAGAGTTGCAGGTTGATGCTGGCGTGGCGCCCGGCCGTGCCATTGAGCACCGGCCCGGTCAGATGGGGGTCGAAGTCGGCCAGCTGTTCCATGTACTCGATGGCGACCTGCCGCAGCAGGGCCAGTTGTGCGCGGGTTTCGTCAGCCTGGTACAGCGCCTGATAGCTGCGCAGCGCCTCTTCGATCTGCTGGTTGTCCGGAAGGTTGCCGCTGTCGGGTGCGCCAAGCTGGCGCGCCGCCTTGCGCTTGGCACTGCCGTAGTCAAGACTGCCGTCTTCGGCCAGTATGCGTGCCGCCGCGTGCGCAATGCGGCGGCGCATGTCCTGATGTTTCATGGTGCGGTTCCGGGTGCGTCGACAGGCGGTTCGGCCGGGACGTCCGGGTCGGCGCCCCAGCTGGCTGCGGGTGCCTCGGGCGGCGGGAATTCCTGATAGAAATGCTCCGTCATGCCGGCGGGTGCCACTCCCAGCAAATCGCCCAGCAATTCATCCACGACCGTGTCGGGCAGGCGGGTGCCGGTGGCCGGGTCGATTTTGACCGTGATGATGCCCGCAGGCATGGCCCAGCCTGTTTGCGGGACGCCCTTCAGCGCCGCGCCCATGAAGCTCATCCAGATCGGCAGCGCGGATTGTGCGCCTGTCTCGCTGCGGCCCATCGAGCGAGGCTGGTCATACCCCATCCAGGTGATCGCCACCAGGCCGGGGTTGTAACCGGCGAACCAGGTGTCGCGCGCGTCGTTGGTGGTGCCGGTCTTGCCGGCGAGATCGCTGCGCCCCAATTGGCCGGCGCGTGCGGCCGTACCGTAGCGCACCACGTCCTGCATCATGGTGGTCATCAGCCAGGCGTTGCGCGAGTCGATCACGCGTGGTGACGTGCCACCGGCCCGTTGCGGGCTGGCCTGCATCAGAAGGCGTCCATCCTTGTCGAGCACCTTGTCGATCAGATAGGGTTTGACGCTGAAGCCGCCGTTGGCGAACACGCCGTAGGCCGCCGCCATCTGCAGCGGCGTGACGCTGCCTGCACCCAGCGCCATGGTGAGATAAGGCGGGTGGCGGGCCGGGTCGAAGCCGAAGCGACGGATGTAGTCGCGCGCGTAATGTGGGCCGATCCCCTGCAGGATGCGCACCGACACCAGATTGAGTGATTTGGTCAGTGCGCTGCGCATGCGCACCGGGCCGCTGGCGCCGCCGTCGTAGTTTTTGGGTTCCCAGGCGGTGCCGCCGGCCTCCTCGGCGCTCAACACCAGCGGCGCGTCCTGGATGATGGTGGCCGGGGTGTAGCCTTTTTCCAGTGCGGCGGAATAAATGAAGGGTTTGAAGCTCGATCCCGGCTGGCGCCAGGCCTGGGTCACGCGATTGAATTTGTTACGATTGAAATCAAACCCGCCGACCAGCGCGACGATGGCGCCGTTATTCGGATTCAGGGCGACGAGCGCGGCCTCCACTTCGGGCAGCTGCGCCAGCCGCCATTGCGGCTTGCTGCCGACCGCCTGTACGCGCACCACCGCGCCGGGGGCGAGTTGCCGGCCTTTTTTCCCGGCGACCCAGCTTGCAACCCATTTGAGCGAATTGCCGGTGATCTCCACCAGCTTGCCATCCTGCAATTGCGCGCGAATCAGTTTGGCGTCGGCACTCACGACCACCGCAGGGTGCATGTCGCTCACCGGGGCAAGCTCTTCCAGTGCGCTGGCAATCGCCGATTCGCGCTGCGTCTTGTCGGCGGGCAGGCTGATCTGTTTTTCCGGCCCGCGATAGCCGTGGCGCAGGTCGTAATCGGCAATGCCCTGCCACACTGCATGGTTGGCGGCGGTCTGTTGTGCGCGCTTCAGCGTAGTGACGACCTTGTAGCCCGAGCTGTAGATGGATTCGCCATATTTCTCGAACAGGCTCTGGCGCACCATCTCGGCAGCGAAGTCTGCGCTGACGTCGGCCTGCTGGCGTGCCTGGCGAATCACCAGTTTCTGCTTGATGGCGGCCTGCCACGTCGGCTGATCGATAAACTTGAGCGTCTTCATGCGTCCCAGCACGTATTCCTGTCGCGCCTTGGCGCGCGGGAAATTGACCACCGGGTTGTAGCGAGACGGCGCCTTCGGCAGCCCTGCCAGCATGGCGAACTCGGCCAGCGACAGTTCCTTCATGGGCTTTCCAAAATAGGTGCGTGCAGCGGCCTCGAAGCCATAGGCGCGCTGTCCGAGATAGATCTGGTTGATGTAGAGCTCGAGAATTTTGTCCTTCGACAGGTTGTGCTCGATCTTCATCGCCAGCATCGCTTCCGACAGTTTGCGGCTGAGCGTCTTTTCGTTCGACAGGAAGAAATTGCGTGCCACCTGCAGGGTGAGGGGGGCGGCCCCCTCCTTGGCGCCGCCAGACAGCAGGTTCGCGCCCGCCGCGCGCAGCACGCCGAGGGTATCGACGCCGCCGTGGGTGTAGAAGCGCTCGTCTTCAGCGGCGATGATCGCCTGCTTCAT
>JAIBFE010000003.1 GCA_019459705.1 Thiobacillus sp.
GGCGCATATCGCCACCATCTTTCGGGTGCTGGATGTGGTCAACCGCACCGAGGCGGCGACAGTGGCGCGGGCAACCGGGCTGCTGGATTGAGCCTGTTCAGGGTTTACATCGCCACGATCTGGGCGCCATAACCCAGATCACGAACCTGCCCCAGGATCGCTGCCGCTGAGGTGGAATCCAGATCGTAGGCCACAAACATCAGATGGTCGTGACCAGGGCTGAAGCGCGGCGCAATCACGCCTGCCACATCCCGCAAGGACTCCTCCAGCCGGAAGCGTCCGTTTTCCTCGGTTGATTAGTTGAAGTGAATAAATAAATCGCTCATGTACATGGTGTTCTGCTTGTCGACAGACTCGGCCCATGTCATTTATGGCCGCGCTACCGTTTTATATTGCCCTAACCGGAAACAGGGGCGTTTGCTCACATGCATCCCGGTGATTCCGTTTCGACATTGCTCTGTGCATTGCTGTTCGCCGTCTCTGTCGGAATGGTCTTCCGCGTGCCGAGAAACATCATGTATTCGATGCGGTCGAAATGCTCGTTCAAGGCCTGATCGACTTCGCGGTCGGTGAGCCCATCGTAGATGTAGACATTGCCATCACGTTCGTGCGCTCGCTCGTGCTCCGTGGGCTGATTCAGACGGCGCAGCAGCCACTGTTCCAGACTGGTTTGTGCCGAGCCTTCCACCGCGCCAACGGGCACCGTGCTCATCAACGCAGTTGCGGCCAACATGCAGCCGAAAATCCACCGGCGACGAACCGCCGCTGGCCTCGTGTTTTGAATCCTGTTCATGGTCAGGTCCTCCTATATTGGAAACCATGCTGTTGCCGCCTACTGCGACATAAGCTTGCCGCATCTTTCTGGATGCCCTCATATCCGCCAAGCAGGTTGTAAACATGCTTGAACCCGATTGTTTCCAGCAGCGCGGCCGCTTCGCAGGAGCGATGTCCGCTGCGGCAGATCACCAACACATAGTCTTCAGGGGCGATGTATTGCAGCACCCGATCAAGAAAGCCCGAGTCGGGCTCCCAATCCGGCGTGTACCAGGGCACATGATGGTCGCCAGGACGATGCCCGGCTTCGCGTTCATAGGCAAAGCGGACATCCAGCACTTTGGCGCGTGGATGAAGAAGGAAAAACGCGGCCATACCATCAGCGGTCAGGTGTCTCATGGCGCCCCCAGTAAAGCGTGGCACGGACGGGTCATCTGCCGTCGCAATCCCCGCCGTTGACGGGGGGTGCATCGGTCGGCAACGCCTGCCCGCTCACCTTGGCCGCCGTATTTCCGGCAGCCGTCTTCGCGTCGTCACCTGCTGTGGGTGCGGCGGCTTCCTTCTGGGCAATCGTCTGGCGCTGCGGATTTGCTTGCGCTTCGGGCGGGCCGGCCTGCGCCATGCCTGCAATCAGCAATGCCGCGCCAGCCAGCCATAGGTTCTGATTTGACATGATCCAACTCCATTCAGCTGCCAACATTGACGATTGCAGTGTGGCGCATCGCAAAGCAGGATGAATCAGCAAGTCAGGTTAATCCGGGACGGCAAGCGGCCTAAGCCATCCAGGATGGATTAAGCCAATTGGTCTATATCCAGAACAGCGGTTTCCAATAAGCTCAAGACACGTACAGGGGGTTCCAATGCTTATTCGTTCACTTGCCGGTATGGCTTGCATGCACACGGTATTGGGATGGGCTGCCCCCGTGGACCCGCTTTCGGAGATGGATTATTTCTCGGAGCAGCCGGTGGTGCTGTCCGCGTCCAGGTTGTCCCAGCCGGTGAACCGGGCCCCAGCCGCAGTGACTGTCATCACGCGGGAGATGATCGAGGCTTCCGGTTTTCGCCATTTGCCAGACCTGTTGCGGCTGGTGCCGGGTTTTCAGGTGAGCTGGGTACGCGGAAACGTACCGACGGTCACCTATCAGGGTCTGTCCAGCGTTTTTTCTCGTCGCCTGCAGGTCATGGTGGATGGCCGCTCGGTTTACAACCCGGCCTATGGGCACGTGCAGTGGCGCGGCATTCCGCTGGCGCTGGATGACATCGACCGTATCGAGGTGGTGCGCGGTCCCAACGCGGCGAATGATGGTGTCAACGCCGTCCTGGCGAGCATCCACATCTACACCCGATCCGCTTCTGCGGATCCAGGCTGGACTGCCGGCGCCGCCATCGGTTCGGCGGATATCCGCGACGGCCTGTTGCGGCATGTCGGCGCCAGCGGAGACTGGCAATGGCGCGTTACCGTCAACAGCCGCCGTGAACACTGGTTCGAAAACCAGCAGGACGAGCCGCGTGATCACCTGCTTGATGCGCGCGCCGAGTGGCGGCCGAACAACCGCGATGAGGTGACGCTGCAAGCGGGTGGGGTATTGGGCGAGTGGAATAACACCTCGGTCGGTTACACCTTCTCCAATCAACAGACCACGGATTTGTTTAATGGCTATGTCCAGGCCCGCTGGCAACGGACCTTGAGCGCGGACAGCGAATGGAGCCTGCTGGTCAACCATACCGTCACGCGCGCTGACGAAACTTTCCCTGCTCTTCCTGCCCCGTTGCCTTTCTCTGGGGTGCTGGCTCCAGACAATCTCAATTACTGGTTCAGTCGCAGCGCGCTTGAGTTTTCCTGGCAGGGACGCCCTGCCAAGCAACTGCGCACCGTATGGACAGCAGAAGCCCGCCTCGACCGCGCCTGGTCGGCCAGCCTGGCGGGGCCGGATATACACGAGGGCGCGATGTATCGCTTGTCCGGCAATCTGGAATGGGGCCCGACCGAGGAATGGGTGTTTCACGCCGGTGCAATGCTGGAGAAGCACTACTATGCCGGCGCTCGCCTCTCCCCCCGAGTTGCCGTCAACTGGCTGCCAAAACCGGGCCACAGTCTGCGTTTTGGGATGAGCCGGGCTTATCGCTCCCCCACATTCCTGGAACAGGAATCGGATTTCAAATTTACGCAGGCTCCGTTCATTTTCGACCAGCTTCTGCTCAGTCCCTTCAAGCTCAAACCCGAGCGCATGGACAGCGTCGAACTGGGCTACCTCTATCACCTGCAGAAGCTTGGCCTGGACCTGGACACCCGTTTATTTCACAACCGTCTTGACGACATCATTGACTTTACAGCGCCCTATCCGGTTGCAGGTGAACTCGCGGGCGACGGCGCTGATTTTACTTACGCCAATCTATACAGCGCGCGTCAATGGGGCGCCGAATACCAATTGCGCTGGCAACCCGGCAAGGCCACTTGGCTGACATTGTCGCAGTCATGGACGCGTATTCGTGCCGATTTTCAGGATCTGGTTGACTCTGCCCCCACTCATACCCTCTCGCTGCTGGCCAGTCATGATTTCGGCTTGCTGAGCGGGAGTGTCGGCTATTACCGGGTGGGCAAAATGCGCTGGGTAGATTCCGCCGAGACACCGGCTTACGACCGTATCGACTTGCGCCTGAGCCGGGCATTCAAGGTCGGCAACACGCGTACCGAACTGGCCGTGGTGGCGCAGAGCATCCTGGGCGATTACAGCGAATTCGATACCGACCGACTGTTTGAGCCACGGGCTTATGTGTCTTTCAAAATGCATTTTTGATGTGGCAGACTTCCCGG
>JAIBFE010000231.1 GCA_019459705.1 Thiobacillus sp.
CGATGGCGTGGCGCTCGATCAGCCGCGTCACCTTGTCGAAGCCCATCAGGTCGTACAACGCGTCGTACAGCGGGCGCAGATAGGGATCGACCTTCTGCGTCAGGTCGCCCGGCAAAAAGCCGAGCCGCTCGCCGGCTTCCCCCGCCGGCCGCGTCAGCACCAGGCGCTTGACCTGTTCGCGCTCCAGCGCGTCGACCGCGCCGGCCACGGCCAGATGGGTCTTTCCGGTGCCGGCGGGACCGACCCCGAAGGTGATGTCGTGGCTGCGGATCTGCTCGATGTAGTCGCCCTGGCGCGGGGTGCGCGCGCGCAGGTCGGCACGGCGGGTACGCAGCGCCGGGCCTTCCTCGTCGGCGCGGCCGCGCGTGAGCTCGACCAGTCCCAGCTGGATGTCGTCGAGCGACAGTTCGTCGTGCGCGCGGTTGTAGAAATGCTCGATCGCCTGCCCGGCTTTTTCCGCCTGCGCGGCGTCGCCGCTGAAGCGGAAGCTGGAGCCGCGGCGGCCGATGGTGACGTCGAACGCCGCCTCGATCTGCCGCAGGTTCTCGTCCATCGGCCCACACAGGTTGGCCAGGCGCCGGTTGTCTTCCGGGGCCAGCCGCAGTTCAACGATGTCGGTTTTCAAGCGCTTTCGGTCTCGGTAACGGCGACTTCGCCGCGCAGGCTGTGCGGATAGGCCTGGGTGATGGTGACGTCGACGAACTGGCCGATCAGGCGCGGCTGCCCGGCGAAGTTGACGATGCGGTTGTTGTCGGTGCGGCCGGCGAGTTCATCGGCATTCTTGCGGGCGTGGCCTTCGACCAGCACGCGCTGCACGGTGCCGACCATGGCCTGGTTCACCTGCTGCGCCTGCACCTCGATCTGCGCCTGCAGTTTCATCAGCCGCTGCGTCTTCAGTTCGGCGGTGACGTCGTCCGGGTAGTCCGACGCCGGCGTGCCGGGGCGCTTGCTGTAGATGAAGGAGAAGCTGGCGTCGAAGTCGAGCTCCCGGATCAGCTTCATCGTCGCTTCGAAGTCGGCCTCGGTCTCGCCGGGAAAGCCGACGATGAAATCCGACGACAGGCACAGATCGGGCCGCTGTTCGCGCAACTTGCGAATGATGGACTTGAATTCAAGCACGGTGTGGCCGCGCTTCATCGCCGCGAGAATGCGGTCGGAGCCGGACTGCACCGGCAGATGCAGATGCGACACCAGCCTGGGCAGCTTGCCGTAGCACTCGATCAGGCGCTGCGTCATCTCGCGCGGATGGCTGGTGGTGTAGCGGATGCGCTCGATGCCGGGAATCTCGTGCACCATTTCCAGCAGGAAGGCGAAATCCGCGGTGCCGCCTTCGTGCAGCGCGCCCTGGTAGGCGTTGACGTTCTGCCCCAGCAGCGTGACTTCCTTCACCCCGCGCCCGGCAAGATCGGATACTTCGGCGATGACGTCGTCGAAGGGGCGCGAGACTTCCTCGCCGCGCGTGTAGGGGACGACGCAGAACGTGCAGTACTTGGAGCAGCCTTCCATGATCGAGACGAAGGCCGAGGCGCCTTCGACGCGCGCCGGCGGCAGGTGGTCGAACTTTTCGATTTCGGGAAAGCTGATGTCGACCTGGGCGCGGCCGGTCTCGCGCTTCTTTGCGATCAGCTCGGGCAGGCGGTGCAGGGTCTGCGGACCGAACACGACGTCGACGAAGGGCGCACGGGCGACGATGGCCGCGCCTTCCTGCGAGGCCACGCAGCCGCCGACGCCGATGATGAGATTCGGATTGAGTTGTTTCAGGTGGCGCACCCGGCCGAGGTCGTGGAACACCTTTTCCTGCGCCTTCTCGCGTACCGAGCAGGTGTTGAACAGGATGACGTCGGCGCCTTCCGGGGTGGACGTCGGGATCAGGCCTTCGGACGCGTTGAGCACGTCGGCCATCTTGTCCGAGTCGTACTCGTTCATCTGACAGCCGAAGGTTTTAATGTAGATCTTTTTCATGGGGTGCCGGGACAGTGAATAGACTGGGGGCGGGGATTTCGCCGCTGCAGTTGAGCCGCAGCCACGAAATGAGAAATGTGGTGGTGATGAGTGGACTTGAACCACCGACCCCCGGATTATGAATCCGATGCTCTAACCGACTGAGCTACATCACCTTGGGGATTGCTTTCCCGGCTATGGACCGCCGAAAAGGCGCGCATTTTAGCTGATTGCGGCGCGCGCTGTCAAAGCGCCCCGCCCGACGCAATCGGCGATGTCGAGTTTGCGCGGGAATTATTGCGGCCGCAGCTTGGCCAGTTCGTCGAGCAGGCTGATCAGCAACTCTCGTCCCAGCGGCCCCATGCCGGCGACCAGTTGGTCGGTGTCGCGCTCGCCGTTGACCAGCCGGCGCATGCGCCCGCCCAAGAGCGCCATGTCGCCGCCCGCTTTCATCATCTGTTCGGCCATGTTGGCGAGCACTGACATCGCCTGCGCGTCGCCGCGCGCGGAGGCGTCGATCAGCGCGGCGAGCCCGGGGGCGGCGCTGCTGCCATCCGGCTGGGCATTCAGCGGCGGCAGCGTGGCGGGGTTATCGAGGCCGCGCAGGATGGCGTCGAGCAGGATGCTGTCTTCCTCGTCCAGCCCCAGCTTGATCGACGGATCGCGGCGGCCGTTGATGACATGGCGCAGCGCGCCGACCAGCCGCGCCCAGCCGGCCTGTTCGGCAGCGTCGAGCTGCTTCATCAGGTCGGGCAGCTGGCTGCGGTCGCGCAGCGCGTTGACGACGGTGTGGATGAAGGCGGCATGAACGTGCAGGACTTGTTCGACGGCGGAGGGGAGTTGGGCCATGGCAGTTAGGGGCTAGGGGCTAGGGGCTAGAGGCAGATCCCGG
>JAIBFE010000115.1 GCA_019459705.1 Thiobacillus sp.
GGTAAGGCATCGGATTTTGATTCCGACATTCGTAGGTTCGATCCCTACCTCCCCAGCCAGTTAAGCGAACAGCCGCCGGTGGCGGCTGTTTTTGTTGTTGTGTCGGACCAGCCAAATAGCCGGAGACTCGTGTGTCCATAGACAACTTGATGGTGTTCAGCGGGAATGCCAACCCGCGTCTTGACAGAGATGTGGTGCGCCATCTCAATATCCATCTCGGCCGCGCCACGGAGTCGCGCTATTCCGATGGCCAGGTGATGGTCGAGATCCTTGAGAACGTGCGTGGCAAGGACGTGTTCGTGCTGCAGTCGACCTGTCAGCCGACCAACGACACGCTGATGGAAGTGATGGTGATGGTCGATGCGCTGAAGCGCGCCTCGGCTGGCCGCATTACCGCGGCGATCCCGTATTACGGCTATGCGCGCCAGGATCGGCGTACCCGTTCGGCACGGGTGGCGATCACCGCCAAGGTGGTGGCCAACATGCTTCAGGGCGCGGGGGTGGACCGGGTGTTGACGATGGATCTGCACTCCGACCAGATCCAGGGCTTTTTCGATATCCCGGTCGATAACATCTATTCCAGCCCGATCCTGCTGGGCGACATCTGGAAGCGCAACCATCCGAATCTGGTGGTGGTGTCGCCCGATGTGGGCGGCGTGGTGCGGGCGCGGGCGATTGCCAAGCGCCTCGAATGCGATCTCGCGATCATCGACAAGCGCCGCCCCAAGCCGAACGTGGCGAAGGTGATGCACATCATCGGCGATGTCAAGGACCGCACCTGCATCATCATGGACGACATGGTCGACACCGCCAACACCTTGTGCGAGGCGGCCAACGCGCTGAAAGAGCATGGCGCGAAAAAGGTCATGGCTTATTGCACCCACGCCGTGCTGTCCGGCAGCGCGGTCGAGCGCGTGACGAATTCCGCGCTCGACGAACTGGTGGTGACCGACACCATTCCGCTGCGCGACGATGCGCGTGCATGTACAAAAATCCGGCAGTTGTCGGTGGCTGAACTGCTGGCGGAAACCATCCGCCGCATCAGCAACGAAGATTCCGTCAGCTCGCTCTTCATTGAGTAGAGCCGGCCGAATGCCCCTGGTCGCGGGGGCTTTTATAGGCAAATTGGAGAAATACTATGGAAATCGAAGTTATCGCCACCAAGCGTGAGTTGCAAGGTACGGGTGCGAGCCGCCGTCTGCGTCACGCGGGTAAAGTCCCCGGCATCGTCTACGGTGGCACCGCAGCCCCGGTGCAGATCGAGCTGGATCACAACGCGCTGTATCACGCGCTGCGCAAGGAAGCGTTCCACGCCTCCGTGCTGACGCTGAATGTCGGTGGTGCCAAGGAATCCGTGCTGCTGCGTGACACCCAATGGCACCCCTACAAGCAGCAGGTGCTGCACGTCGACTTCCAGCGCGTCGACAAAACGCACAAGATTCACGTCAAGATCCCGCTGCACTTCCTGAATGAGGATACCGCGCCTGGCGTCAAGACCGGTGGTGGCAAAGTCAGCCACGTGGTGACGGAGCTCGACGTGACCTGCCTGCCGGGCAATCTGCCCGAATTCATCGCGGTCGACATGGGTGCGCTGGAACTGGGTCATTCCATCCATGCGAACGACCTCACGCTGCCCGAGGGCGTGGAACTCGTTGCGCACATTCAGCACGAGAATCCCGCAGTGGCGACGATCACGCTGCCCAAGGGCATGAAGTCTGACGAACCCGCGTCCGAGACGCCTGCTGCACCCGCAGCCTGAGTCTTGACGCGGCCCGGTTGAGGCTGCGTTGCGAGTCGTCATGACGGCCCCCCGCCTGATTGTCGGCCTCGGTAACCCGGGGCGCGACTACGAAGAAACCCGGCACAATGCCGGGTTTTGGTTTTGCGCGCGCCTCGCGCAGGACTGGGGCATGTCGCTGGCGCACGAGTCGCGTTTTCATGGCATCGTCGGGCGCAGTTCGAAAAACATCTGGATGCTGTTGCCGCAGACCTTCATGAACCGATCCGGCCAGGCGGTCGGCACGCTCGCACGCTTCCATCGCATCACGCCAGACGAGATCCTGGTGGTACACGACGAGCTCGACATTCCCCCCGGCCAGTTGCGCCTCAAATTCGGCGGCGGCATGGGTGGTCACAATGGCCTCAAGGACATCACCTCGCATCTCGGCACCCAGGACTACTGGCGGCTGCGCATCGGCATCGGTCATCCCGGCGATCGCAACGAAGTCGTGAACTACGTCCTGAAACCGCCGCGTCGTGAAGAGCAGGCCGAGATCGACGCAGCCATTGAGCGCGCAGTGGCTCTCGTGCCGCTGATCGAAAAAGGCGAGTGGAGCGCCGCCACCCAGCGCGCCAATACCAAACCCGCATCCCCTCAATCCCAGGAAAAACCATGAGCCTCAAATGCGGCATTGTTGGCTTGCCCAACGTTGGCAAGTCCACCCTTTTCAACGCGCTGACCCAGGCGGGCATCGCAGCGGAAAACTATCCCTTCTGCACGATCGAGCCGAATACCGGCGTGGTCGAGGTGCCGGATCCGCGTCTGGCGCAGCTGGCCGAAATCATCAATCCGCAGCGCATCGTGCCGGCGATCGTCGAGTTCGTCGACATCGCCGGTCTGGTCGCGGGCGCCTCCAAGGGTGAGGGTCTGGGCAACCAGTTTCTGGCAAACATCCGCGAAACGGACGCGATCTGTCACGTGGTGCGCTGTTTTCATAACGAAAACGTGATTCACGTCGCCGGCAAGGTCGACCCGCTATCGGATGTGGAAACCATTGCGACCGAGTTGGCGCTTGCTGACCTGGCAAGCGCAGAAAAAGCCTTGGTTCGGTATGAAAAAGCGGCGCGCGGGGGCGACAAGGAGGCGAAAGTCATGGTGGAGGCCTTTAAGCCGGTGCTGGCTGCGCTGAACGAAGGCCGTCCCGCGCGTGCGGCCGGGCTTGACGCGGAGGGTCTGGAGGCGATCAAGCCGCTGTGCCTGATGACGGTCAAACCCACGCTGTACGTTGCCAACGTCAGCGAAGACGGCTTTCACGACAATCCCATGCTCGACGCGCTGAACGCTTTTGCCCAAAAAGAAGGTGCGCCGGTCGTCCCGGTGTGCGCGGCGCTGGAGGCCGAGCTGCAGGAGTTGTCGCCGGAAGATCGCCTGGAGTATCTGAAGGAACTTGGCTGGGACGAGCCGGGACTTAATCGCCTGATCCGTGCTGCCTACGACCTTCTGGGCCTGCAGACCTATTTCACCGCCGGGGTGAAGGAGGTGCGTGCATGGACCATCCACAAGGGCGACACCGCGCCGCAGGCGGCCGGTGTCATCCACACCGACTTCGAGCGTGGCTTCATCCGCGCACAGACCATCGCGTTCGAGGATTTCATCGCCTGCAAGGGCGAGCAGGGCGCGAAAGAGGCCGGCAAGATGCGTGCCGAAGGTAAGGAGTACGTCGTCAAGGATGGCGATGTCCTGAACTTCCTGTTCAATGTGTGAAATTTATTTGCGTTACGGGGAATTTGCCCGCGGGGGTGTTTGACAGGAGATTCTGAAACACCCTATAATCTCGCGCTTCGTTTGGGTGGGGTTCCCGAGCGGTCAATGGGATCAGACTGTAAATCTGACGGCTCTGCCTTCGAAGGTTCGAATCCTTCCCCCACCACCACAGTTTTTGCAGGTCGAGCAGGGCGAAGCGGGTGTAGCTCAATGGTAGAGCTGAAGCCTTCCAAGCTTAAGACGAGGGTTCGATTCCCTTCACCCGCTCCAGTTTTTGTATGGGCTTATTTGGTAGTAAGT
>JAIBFE010000248.1 GCA_019459705.1 Thiobacillus sp.
TCTTGTAGATCACGCCCTTCTCGAACAGGCGGGTGAACAGCCACTGCTCCCAGCGGTAGTAATCCGGCTTGCAGGTGGCGAGCTCGCGCGACCAGTCGATGGCGAAGCCCAGCGCCTGCAGCTGGGTGCGCATATGGTCGATGTTGGCGTAGGTCCAGGCGGCGGGCGGCACGTTGTTGGCAATCGCCGCATTTTCCGCCGGCAGGCCGAAGGCATCCCAGCCCATCGGCTGCATCACGTTGAAGCCGCGCATCGCGTGGTAGCGCGCCAGCACGTCGCCGATGGTGTAGTTGCGCACGTGGCCCATGTGCAGCTTGCCCGACGGATAAGGGAACATCGACAGGCAGTAGTATTTGGGACGATCGGACGCGTCGCTGGCGCGGTAAACCTGGCTGGCAACCCATTTTTCCTGGGCAGCGCGCTCGATTTCGGAAGGAAGGTATTTTTCTTGCATCACAGCAACCGCATAGAATCAAGCCGGCGATTATACCGCCCGCCGTGTCCCGCCCCGCAGCCGCGAATACTGGCCGCGCCGCCGGGTCGACCATTTTTGCAACGATGGAGGAGCCCCCATGACACCCCTGCTTCCGCTGACCCTGCTTGCTGCCGCCCTGCCTGCCCTAGCCGCCCAGCCTGACGTGCTGCCGGTCAGGCAGATCGGCCTGGAACTGGCACGCGACATCGCCATGGCCGCGGTCGAAGCCTGCCGCCAGGACGGCTACACCGTCTCCGCCGTGGTGCTCGACCGCGCCGGCAACGTGCAGGTCGCGCTGCGCGACACCCTGGCGGCGCGTCATACCCTGGACATTGCCGAGCGCAAGGCCGGCATGAGCATCATGTCGGGCAGCGACTCCGGTGAATTCCGCGCCGCACGCGGCGACATTCGTCCCGAGCTCAACCACATCGACGGTCTCATCGTGATGGACGGCGCACTGCCGATCCGCGTCGCGGGCAGCCTGATCGGCGCGGTGGGCGTGTCGGGCGCACCGGGCGGCGACAAGGACCGTGCCTGTGCCGCTGACGCGCTCAGGAAAGTCGAGGAGCGGCTCGAATTCGCGATGTAAGCGACCACTATCCCAGGTTTTCCTGTGCAGGGTGTGCGTGCTTGTTGGCGCAACTGATTCCACATGGGCTTCAGCCCGTAGTGGATCGGAGTCCTTTAGGGCAACCGATTCCATACGCGCCTGAGCCCGTAGTGAATCGGTGTACCCACAAGGGGCATCGCGATCGTTCAGGGCTTTAGCGCCGCCACTACCACGGCCTACCCCTTGCGGGTAAAATGTGGCGTTTTCGCTTAAATTTTTACCCATCCTTCAGGGAGTCCCACCATGTCCAAGAAGCATCCCGTCATTGCGGTCACGGGTTCATCCGGCGCCGGCACCACTACCGTCAAGCGCGCGTTCGAACACATCTTCTTCCGCGAAAAGATCAACGCCGCGGTGATCGAGGGCGACAGCTTCCACAGCCTGTCGCGCGTGGACTTCAAGGCCGCCGTCAAGAAAGCCGAGGCTGAAGGCAACATGTCGTTCAGCCACTTCGGCCCGCAGTCCAACCACTTCGACAAACTGGCCGAACTGTTCAAGACCTACGGCGAAACCGGCAGCGGCAAGAAGCGCTACTACATCCACAGCGACGAAGAAGCGGCCGAGCACAACAAGCGCCTCAACACCAGCCTCAACCCCGGTGAATTCACCCCGTGGGAAGATGTGCCGGCCGGCTCCGACGTGCTGTTTTACGAAGGCCTGCATGGCCTGGTCAAGACCGATGACATCGACGTGTCCAAGCACGTCGACCTCGGCATCGGCGTGGTGCCCATCGTCAACCTCGAGTGGATCCAGAAGATCCACCGCGACGGCGCCGAGCGTGGCTATTCGGCCGACGTCATCGTCGAC
>JAIBFE010000251.1 GCA_019459705.1 Thiobacillus sp.
GACAGCTTGATGAAGCTGCGCTGCCACCGCCCTGACGAAGCTTCGTCAGGGCGGTGGCAGCGCAGCTTCATCAAGCTGTCAAACCCCCTTGGTTTAATGCGGTTTTCCACACCATCCGGCGTCACGGGAGACTGGCATGAACCCTGCTCGACTACTTGCAAAGACAACGCAAGGAGAGACCGACATGATCGAACTCGAACCCGGCAACACGCTGGACATCAGCCTGAAAGAAGATGCTCAGGGTCGCGACCGTGTGGAGGTCACGCTGCAGGCACATGGGTGTGCACTCAATCTCACGCCGCATCAGGCCCGGGTGCTGGCGACCGAACTCATCATGGCGGTCAACCGCGCCGAAGTGCGCAGCAATCTCAAGCACAGCCAGAACGTGGTGCGCGGCGCCCAGCCAACCGACCAAAAGCGGGGATTGTTCCATCAGGCGTTTGCCAAATAGTTTTCAGGCCAGTCGGCTTCGACTGGACCGGGGTAGGGGGCAGCCAGGCTGATCTACCCTATAAGTCGCCTCCGCATTGTCGGAGGCCCGCCATCCGTGATAGGGTGGCACTAGGCGCGAAGGATTCGTCCTCGCGCCTTTTTATTGATGCCCTTCGGGGTATTTCCACTATTTCGCAGGAATCAGCATGGCCGTCATCGAACTCACCAAGGACAATTTCGAATCCACCATCAACGGCAACGATGTCGTCGTCGTCGACTTCTGGGCACCCTGGTGCGGACCCTGCCGCGGTTTTGCCCCGATCTTCGAAGCCGCCTCGGAAAATCACGCCAACATCGTGTTCGCCAAGGTCAACACCGAAGTCGAGCAGGAACTGGCCGGCTACTTCCAGATTCGCTCGATTCCCACGCTGATGGTGTTCCGCGAACAGGTCATCCTCTATTCGGAAGCCGGCTCGCTGCCCGCCGGCGCGCTGGACTCGCTGATCGAACAGGTGATGGGACTGGATATGGCGCAGGTCCACAAGGACATCGCCGACCAACAGGGTCAGGATCAGGCCTGATTCAGCAGTAACTGCCGCAGAAGCGGTAGCGTGATCGGGCGGCGCGTTTCCAGACTGAACCGGTCCAGCGCCTCCAGCACCCGCAACAGGCTCTGCATGTCGCGCGCGGTGTGATTCAACAGATAGTCCGCCACCTGGGGGTCCAGCCTGAACCCCAGGGTTTCGGCATGATGTGCCAGTGCCGCACGTTTTTCGGCGTCGTCCAGCGCCTGCAGCTGAAACACCAGTCCCCAGCCCAGCCGGGTCTGCAGTTCCGGCATCAGCGGCAGCTCGGCCGGTGCCACATTCCCTGCCGCCAGCCACAGCCCGCCCGCCTCGCGCACCCGGTTGAACGCGGCAAACCCGGCATGCTGCTGCGCTTCGGACCAGGTTTCCACCTGGTCCGCGATCACCGCCTGCGCCGCCTGCTGTCCGCTGAAATCGACCGTCAACCCACGTTCCTGACAGGCGTGCGCCCAGGCTGCCAGCAGATAGCTCTTGCCGCTGCCTGGCGCGCCCCACACGTAGACCATGCGTTCGGCCGCGCTGCCGTCGAGCATGACCTGCAATTGCGCCATCAACTCGACATTGCGCCCCGCCACGAAGCGGGCGAGTTCGGGCCGGGCGGGAGGGCGGATATCGAGAAGCAGTTGTTGCATAGGGGCGCAAGGATAAGGCAAAAGCCCCGCCGGGCTCCAGAAAAAACCCGGGCACGGCCAGGTGAAAACGCCTGCCGCGCACAGCTATACTTGATGCCTTCGCACCTGATGCCCGAGCCGTCCTGATGAGCCTTGCCTTTCCCGTACCGGTCAGACCCGTGATCCAAGCGCCGCCCATGGTGGAAGAAGTACTCGCCGACGACGAGCGCACCGAACTGAAGGCGCGCATCAAGCGCCTGATGAAGGAACAGGATGCGGTGCTGGTCGCGCACTACTACACTTCGGGCGATCTGCAGGATCTGGCCGAGGAAACCGGCGGCTGCGTCTCCGACAGTCTGGAAATGGCGCGCTTCGGCCATGCCCACCCGGCGAAGACGCTGATCGTCGCCGGGGTCAAGTTCATGGGCGAGACGGCGAAGATACTCAACCCGGAAAAGCGCGTCATCATGCCCGATCTCGCGGCCGACTGCTCGCTCGACCTCGCCTGCCCGGCGGACGAATTCGCCGCCTTCTGCGACGCCCACCCGGACCGGCTCTCGGTCGTCTATGCCAACACCAGCGCCGCGGTGAAGGCACGCGCCGACTGGGTCGTCACCTCCGGCATCGCCGCCAAGATCGTCAAGTACCTACACCAGCAGGGCCACAAACTGCTGTGGGCGCCGGATCGCCATCTGGGCGAATACGTGCAGCGCATCAGCGGTGCCGACATGCTGTTGTGGCAGGGCTCGTGCGTGGTGCACGAGGCATTCAAGGCCGAAGCGCTCGCGAAACTGCGGGCCGAGCACCCGAACGCCGCGGTGCTGGTGCACCCCGAGTCGCCGGAAGCGGTGATCGCGCTGGCTGACGTGGTCGGCTCGACCACCCAGCTGATCGAGGCGGTGCGCACGCTGCCGAATCCGGAATTCATCGTCGCCACCGACAACGGCATCTTCCACAAGATGCACGCCGCCGCGCCCGGCAAGATCCTGCTGGAAGCGCCGACTGCGGGCGTGGGTGCGACCTGCCAGTCGTGCGCGCATTGCCCGTGGATGGCGATGAACGGCCTCAGGAAGCTCGCCGCCGTGCTGGAACACGGCGGCAACGAAATCCATATCGAGGAATCCATCCGCGCCAAGGCTGCGGTCTCGATCCAGCGCATGCTGGACT
Source organism: Thiobacillus sp. (assembly GCA_019459705.1). Lineage (GTDB taxonomy): Bacteria > Pseudomonadota > Gammaproteobacteria > Burkholderiales > Thiobacillaceae > Thiobacillus. Next base: position 2,798 of record JAIBFE010000251.1, read on the forward strand.
TCGCTGCTGCCGAAAAGGCCGGCCGCATCCAGCTGGGCGACTGAGAGACGCACGCCATGGCCGGAAGCAGTCTGCTCGCGCTGATCGACGACATCGCCACCATCCTCGACGACGTCTCGGTGATGACCAAGGTCGCGGCGAAGAAAACCGCCGGCGTGCTGGGCGATGATCTTGCGCTGAACGCCCAGCAGGTCGCGGGTGTGAAGGCCGAGCGCGAACTGCCGGTGGTGTGGGCGGTTGCCCGAGGCTCGCTCGTCAACAAGGCGATCCTGGTTCCGGCGGCGCTCGCCATCAGCGCCTTTGCGCCCTGGGCGATTACCCCGCTACTGATGCTGGGCGGCGCCTTCCTGAGCTATGAAGGCTTCGAGAAACTGGCGCACAAATTCCTGCACCGCGAGGAAGCCGCTGCCCATCGCAGCGAACTCGCGCAGGCGGTGGCCGACCCGGCAATCGATCTGGTGGCGCTGGAAAAGGACAAGATCAAGGGCGCGGTCCGCACCGACTTCATCCTGTCGGCCGAAATCATCGTCATCACCCTCGGCACCGTCGCGGCCGCGTCCTTCGGCAAGCAGGTCGCCGTGCTCGCCGGCATCGCGGTCGTCATGACCGTCGGCGTCTACGGTCTGGTCGCCGGCATCGTCAAGCTCGACGACGCCGGGCTCTACCTCAGCCAGCGCCCGGCCCGCTGGGCGCGCGCGCTGGGGCGGCGCATTCTCGCCGCTGCGCCGGTTCTGATGAAAAGCCTTGCAGTCATCGGCACCGCGGCGATGTTTCTGGTCGGCGGTGGCATCCTGGTCCACGGCGTGCCGGGCACGCATGATTGGGTCCACGCCGCCACCCAGGCCGCGGAAACCCTGCCGGCGATCGGCGGCACCTTGGGCATGCTCATTCCGTTTCTCATCGATGCGCTGGCCGGCATCGTTGCAGGTGCGCTGATTCTGGGCGGCGTGACAGCCGCCCGCCGGCTGTTCCGGTAATCCGGCCGGCTTATTTCTGGAACGGCTGGATCAGCCTGCGCACCGTATCGTAGGCAGGATCATCGACCACCACAAAGCCATCGTAAGCCTTGTCGAAAGCCTCCAGCGTGGCGGCCCGCTCGGGCGTGCTCCTGTTCAGGGCCAGCAGGGCATCGCGCAACTGGTTACGCACCGTTGCCGGCATGCCCGGATGCACGGCGAAGATGTACGAAGGCAGCGGAGCCGTGCTGCCGACCACGGTCAGTCCTTTGCTCTTGAACTCGTCTGCGATGGAGTCCTTGAGAATGCCGCCGTCGAAGTCACCCGCCAGCACTGCCTTGGCAATATTGTCGTAATGCTTGAGATAGGCGAAGGCGGAAAAATCGCCGGGCTTCAATCCCATCGACTCGACTGCCGCCCTCTGCAGCAAAGCCTTTTCATCGCCGAAGGCAAAGCGCTTGCCCTTGAGCCCGGCCGGCGAATTGATACCCGAGCCGGCCTTCACGCCGATCACCAGGGAAAAATGCGGACGACCGTCGGCGGTGGGTGCCACCAGCGGGATCACCCCGTATTTCTTGCGCGCTTCGATGTAGGCCACCGGCGTGAGGTAGGCAATCTGCGTCTGGCCCGTGCCCAGGTCTTCCACAGCAGAGCCCAGATTGGGCGATGGCCGGAAGCGGATATTGAGGTTGGTGCTCAGCGCCAGTTGATTGGTCAGCGCACTCATGCGCTTGATCATCTCGACCGGGATATCCATGGCCACCGAGCCCATGGTGACTTCACTGACCTGCATGCCCGGATTCGGTGCGGCCCAGGCAGCGGGTGACGACAGGCACAGCAGCAAGGTGGCCAGCAGGGCCTGAAATGCCTGTTTCGGCTTCATGATGTTTCTCTCTCGGGGAAACGAATGGCTTCGGAATACACGCTGTAACGGTTGCGCCCACCATGCTTTGCCTGATAGAGCGCCTTGTCGGCGGCATAGTAGAGCGCCTGCGGTGTCTTCATGGAATCGTCGTACTGCGCGATGCCGACACTCAGACTGATATTCAGGCGGGCTCCATCGTAGTCGAACGCATGCGCACGCACACTTTCCAGCAGGATCTCGACGAACATTTCGGCCTGTGCGGTATTCGTGTGATACAGCACGATGCCGAATTCGTCTCCACCGAGACGCGCGGGCAGATCGGATTTGCGAACATGCAGGCGCATGATGGTGCCGATATCGCGCAGCACCTCATCCCCGGCGCCGTGGCCATGGCTGTCGTTGATCAGCTTGAAATGGTCGATGTCGAACAGCACCAGGGTGATCTCTTCCGCGAAACGCTCGGACTGATGGAACATCCTTGACAGGGTTTCATCGAATTTCCGGCGGTTAGGCAATTCGGTCAGCCAGTCGGTCGTGGCCATGGTGCTGAGCAAATCGAGTGCATGCTCAAGTTCCCGGGTGCGCCCCCCCAGCTGGATGTTCTTGTCCCGCAGTTCCTGGTTGGCAAAGTCGATTTTGCCTTGCAGCTTGTCGTGATAACTGGCGAGCGACTTGTTCAGGGTGTTGAACACCGACACCAGCCGCCCGATCTCGTCCCCGCTTTTAACCTCCAGGTCACGGGCGATGAAGGAATCCCCCTTTTCCACCGCCTCTTCCATCGCCGTCGTCAGCTTGCGGATCGGCGAGACGATGCCGCTCGCAGTAAAGGAATAGACAATCACCCCGAGAATCGCGCCGAAAATGATCTGCTCGATGAAAACGCGCCAATAAAGCGCGTTGAGTGCCTTTTCCAGCGCATCGGTCGACATGTCGACGGTCACCCTGCCGAGCGTCTGACTGTTGAAGACGACAGGCGACACGAAACGCTTGTAGGCGCCGGCCTCCTCTCCGGCAGCCTGGGTCATCACGCGCCCGCCCTGGTTGCGGACGATGACGCGGATCACGTTGGCCTGTCGCGCGACATTCAGTGCCAGGATTTCCAGATTGCCGTAGTCGTATCCGGCGACCAGGGAGGCCGCGCCGGAAGCCGTGGCGTTGGCCACGCTCTGACCCGCCTTGTCGATCAGATCGCTGAGGGGGCCGCGCTCGTTCTGTACCCGAATCACGCCAATGGCGGCCGACGTGATCAGCACGCCAGCCATGACATAGCACATGAGCTTGATGCTCAAACCACAGCGCACGTCGATCTCCTGGAAATGGGTCGCGCGGCAAACCTTCTGCCGTTACTCGTTTATCGGCCCGCCTGGTGCAAACTGAAGGCTCGCACCCTTGCAGGGAAAGGGGTTGGGGGAATCGCCGCGTCAAGGCCTGCCCGCCCGAAACGCGGCCTTATCCCGTAAAATACCGGCTTTGAAGCAGATCGATTCGGCCCCGTCCGGCGAGGCCCGAGCCCAATCCAGCATGACCGCACGCCTGCGCGAAATCCCCTACAACTACACCTCGTTTTCCGACCGCGAAATCGTCATCCGCCTGCTGGGCGCAGATGCTTGGGACGTGCTCAACACGCTGCGCAGCGGCCGCAAGACGGGGCGCTCGGCGCGCATGCTGTTCGAGGTGCTGGGCGACATCTGGGTGGTGCGGCGCAACCCCTATCTGGAAGACGACCTGCTCGACAATCCCAGGCGGCGGCAGATGCTGGTCGAGGCACTACGGCATCGCCTGCACGAGATCGAGGTGCGGCGCCAGGGCAACGAGCTCGTCGGGCAATTGCTGGAGGCTGCCGGACGCGCGGTGCGCGAATTCGAGGCCTGGTTTTCCGACACCGCCAGCCTGCGCGCGCGCATCCTGCGCCGTCTGGCCGGGGTGACCCGACGCGACAATATCGCGTTCGACGGGTTGGCGCGCGTCTCGCACGTCACCGACGCGACCGACTGGCGGGTGGAATACCCCTTCGCGGTGCTGACCCCCGACACCGAGGCGGAAATGGCCGCGCTGGTGGCTGGGCTGATCGAACTGGGGCTGACCGTCATCCCGCGCGGCGGCGGCACCGGCTACACCGGCGGCGCCGTTCCGCTGACCGACCAGGCTGCGGTCGTCAATACCGAAAAACTCGAAATGCTAAGCGCGGTGGAAATGCAGCATCTGCCAGGCTGCGAATTCGAAGTCCCCACCATCCACTGTGGCGCTGGCGTGGTGACCAAGCGGGTGATGGATGCGGCCGACGCCGCCGGGCTGGTGTTCGCGGTCGACCCGACGGCGGCCGACGCCTCGACCATCGGCGGCAACGTATCGATGAACGCGGGCGGCAAGAAAGCCGTGCTGTGGGGCACTGCGCTCGACAATCTGGTGTCGTGGCGCATGGTCACGCCGGATGCCGACTGGATCGAGGTCAGCCGCCTAAACCACAACCGTGGAAAGATCCACGATGCACCTTCCGCCACGTTCGAGATCCGCCGATATGCGCCGGACGGCAAGACGCCCAAGGGCTCGCCTGAAATCCTCACCATCCCCGGCAGTCGCTTCCGCAAGACCGGGCTGGGCAAGGACGTCACCGACAAATTCCTCGCCGGCCTGCCCGGCATCCAGAAGGAAGGCTGCGACGGCCTGATCACCTCGGCGCGCTTCATCCTGCACCGGCTGCCCGCGCATACCCGCACGGTGTGCCTGGAGTTTTTTGGCAGCGCGCGCGACGCCACCCCGGCCATCGTCGAGATCAAGGATTATTGCGACGCCCATCCCGACATCCTGCTTGCCGGGCTTGAGCACCTCGATGCGCGTTATGTGAAAGCGGTCGGCTACGCGACCAAGGCGCCGCGCGCGACGCGTCCGAACATGGTGCTGCTGATCGATGTGGTATCCGACAGCGAAAACGCCGTGGGCGAAGCCGCCTCGAAAATCGTCCAGCTCGCCAACGCGCGCGGCGGCGAGGGCTTCATCGCGGTGTCGGCAGAAACGCGCAAGAAGTTCTGGCTCGACCGTGCCCGCACCGCTGCCATCGCGGCGCACACCAACGCCTTCAAGATAAACGAGGATGTAGTCATCCCGCTGCCGCGCCTGGGCGACTACACCGACGGCATCGAGCGCATCAACATCGAACTGTCGATCGCCAACAAGCTGAAGCTGCTCGACGCCCTGGCCGAGTTCTTCGCCGCGCCGCTGCCGCTGCTGGAGGACGACGATACCGTGGCCGACCCCGCACAGGTGGAAGAAAAGCAGACCCAGGCTCGTGCCCTGATCGCCGCCGCGCATGCTCACTGGGCTGGCTATCTGGCCAATCTCGATGCACCGCACGAACACGGGACGGCCTTCACCGCGCTGCGCGACAAGCACATTCGCGTGTCGTGGAAGCGCGAAGTCCGGCGCGAACTGCATCAGCTCTTCATCGGCCGCGAATACACCCGCGTGCTCGAAGCCTGCGATCGCATCCACAAGGACGTGCTGAAGAGCCGCGTGTTCGTGGCGCTGCACATGCACGCCGGCGACGGCAACGTGCACACCAACATCCCGGTCAACTCCGACGACTACGCCATGCTGCAGGCCGCCAACGCGGCGGTGGCGCGCATCATGAAGCTCGCCACCGACCTCGGCGGAGTGATTTCGGGCGAGCACGGCATCGGGCTGACCAAGCTGGAGTTCCTCGACGACGCTACGATTGCGACCTTTGCCGACTACAAGCAGAAGGTCGACCCGAACGGCCGCTTCAACAAGGGCAAGCTGCTGCCCGGCGCCGATCTGCGCAACGCCTACACGCCGTCGTTCAGCCTGCTGGAAGCCGAGTCGATCATTCTCGAAGCCTCGGAAACCGGGGCCATCGCCGACTCGATCAAGGACTGCCTGCGCTGCGGCAAGTGCAAGCCGGTGTGCAACACCCACATCCCGCGCGCCAACCTGCTGTACTCGCCGCGCAACAAGATTCTTGCCACCTCGCTGCTGATCGAGGCCTTCCTGTACGAGGAACAGACCCGGCGCGGCGTGTCACTGAAACACTTCGACGAGTTCGGCGACGTCGCCGCCCACAGCACCATCTGCCACAAGTGCAAGAACCCCTGCCCGGTCGACATCGACTTCGGCGACGTCTCGATCGCCATGCGCAACCTGCTGCGCAAGCAGGGCAAGAAGAAGTTCAACCCCGGCACCTGGGCGTCGATGGCCTTCCTCAACGCGACCGACCCCGCCACCATCAAGGCGCTGAGGAAGCCCTTGATCGAGTGGGGCTACGCCGCGCAACGCATGGGGCACCAGCTATTCAAGCGCATGGGGCTGATCCAGGCGCAGACGAAAAATCCGCCCGCCACCCTGGGCAAACCCAAGCTGGCCGCGCAGGTCATTCACCTGGTGAACAAGCCGATGCCGGGCGGTCTGCCGAAGAAAACCTCGCGCGCCCTGCTGGGGCTGGAAGACGCCTCCATCGTGCCGATCCTGCGCAACCCGGCCAAGCTCAGCGAAGACAGCGACGCGGTGTTCTATTTTCCCGGCTGCGGTTCCGAGCGGCTGTTCTCCCAGGTCGGCCTCGCCACCCAGGCGATGCTGTTCGAGCTCGGTGTGCAGACCGTGCTGCCGCCCGGCTACCTGTGCTGCGGCTACCCGCAGACCGCGGGCGGCCAGGCCGACAAGGGCGAGGCGATCACCGCGCAGAACCGCGTGCTGTTCCATCGCGTGGCCAACACGCTCAACTACCTCGACATCAAGACCGTGATCGTGTCGTGCGGCACCTGCATGGACCAGCTGCTGAAATACGAATTCGAGAAGATTTTCCCCGGCTGCCGCCTGCTCGACATCCATGAGTACCTGATGGAGAAGGGCGTGAAGCTGGAGGGTGTCAGTGGCGAGAAATATCTCTACCACGACCCCTGCCACACCCCGATGAAGACCCACGCGCCGATGAAGGTCGCCAACGCGCTGCTGGGCGGCGGTGTCACCTTGTCCGACCGCTGCTGCGGCGAATCCGGCACCCTCGCCGTCAGCCGGCCGGACATCTCGACGCAGATCCGCTTCCGCAAGGAAGAGGAGATCCGCGCCAGCGTCGCCACCCTGGGTGACGGCGCGCAACCGGTCAAGCTCCTCACCAGCTGCCCCTCCTGCCTGCAGGGACTGGCGCGCTACAGCGACGACACGAACACCGAGCCCGACTACATCGTGATCGAGTTGGCAAAGAAACTGCTCGGCGAGAACTGGATGGCGAGCTACCTCACGCGCGTCGGCAACGGCGGCATCGAGCGGGTGCTGCTTTGAGCTGTCCGCTCTGCGACTCGCCCGGCGGCACGCTGCTGTGGCGGGACGATTTATGCCGCATCGTCCTCGCCGACGAGCCGGACTACCCCGGTTTTCTGCGGGTAATCCTGAATGCCCACATCAAGGAAATGACCGACTTGTCGGTTGCAGATCAGCAGCGTTTGCTACAGGTGGTGCTGGCCGCCGAATCCGCACTGCGCGAGGTGATGGCGCCGGACAAGATCAATCTCGCCTCGCTCGGCAATGTGGTGCCGCATCTGCACTGGCACGTGATTCCGCGTTTTGCGGACGACCCGCATTTTCCCAATCCGGTATGGGGCGTCAAACAGCGCGGCACGCCGCACGCTGCATCCTCTGATCTGGATGCGCAGCTTGCTGTCGAACTCAACCGGCAGCTTGCTCGCGCTCGGGAAATGGAATGACGGTAGCGCCTGCCTGTGCGGTGGCTTGCTGCATGCGCTGGGCAGGAAAGATAGCGGCAAAGGTGCTGCCCTTGCCCGGGATCGACTGGATCTCCAGCCGCGCGCCGTGGCGGGTGAGGACATGCTTGACGATGGCGAGCCCGAGCCCGGTGCCTCCCGTTTCCCGTGAGCGGCTACGGTCGACCCGGTAGAAGCGCTCGGTCAGGCGCGGAATGTGTTCGGCAGCGATGCCTTCGCCGGTATCGGTGACAGCAAACACCCCTTCGCCGTCGCGCTCCCGCCAGGCCAGGGTGATGTCTCCGCCTTCCGGGGTGTAGCGCACAGCGTTCGATACCAGGTTGCCGAGTGCGCTGCGGATTTCCTGCAGATTGCCTTTCAGCCAGGCAGCGCTGTCGAGTTGCAGGTTGACCCGATGCTGCCCCCGGCTCAGCGACTCCGCCTCGGCCTTCAGCGAGCGAGCCAGCTCGGGAACATTGACGGGCTCATCGTTCAACATGTGATCGGCACTTTCCAGACGCGACAGGGTCAGCAGGTCGTCCAGCAGATGCTGCATGCGGCGGGTGTGATCCAGCATCAGATCGAAATAACGGCGGCTTTCGGCAACCGGCAGGCCGGGGGCATCGGCCAGGGTTTCGACGAAGCCGCCGACCACCGTCAGCGGCGTGCGCAGTTCGTGCGAGACGTTGGCGATAAAGTCGCGCCGCATCGCGTCGACGCGCTCGAGATCGGTGATGTCGCGGGCGACCAGCAATTTCTTGCCTTCGCCGAACGGCACCAGTTGCAGCGACAGGGTGATCTCGCGGTTGATCGGTGACTTGCACACCAGGCGGCGCGAAAAATCGGCGGCGTCGAGAAATTCCAGAAAATGCGCCTGCCGCAGCAGATAGCGGATGAACTGGCCACGGTCGCGCTCGCAATCCAGCCCCATGTATTTGCGCGAGGCGGGGTTGCACCAGTCGATCTGATCGTTGCTGTTGAGGATGACCATGCCGTCGGGCACCGCCATCGCGGCGTGCTCGAACTGTTCAAGCGCGGAGGTGAGTTCGCCACGACTGGCTTTCTGGCGCCGCTGCAGTTTCTGCAGTCGGTAGAAGATGTCGCCCCAGGTACCGGTGGCATCGGGCGGTTCCACTTCGTCAGGGTTTTCCAGCCAGCGCGCCAGGCGGAATTCCTGCCACAGGCGGCGCAGCATCACGAAGGCCTGAACGCCGGCCAGAAAGCCCAGCGCCGCCACCCAGCCGGAGCCGGCCCACAGCATCAGCGCCACCAGCAACACGCCGGCCAGCACACTGAGTGGACGCCACCAGAAGCCCATGTTTACCTTCCCGAAAACCCGGTAGGCGGATTATCCCACTTCGGCCGAAAAGCGGTAGCCCGAGCCGCGCACCGTCTGGATCAGCTCCGCATGCCCGGACGGCTCCAGCGCCAGGCGCAGGCGACGGATATGGACGTCGACCGTGCGTTCCTCCACGAACACGTCATCGCCCCACACCTGGTCAAGCAGCTGGGTGCGCGAGTAGACGCGCTCGGGATGGGTCATGAAAAAATGCAGCAGGCGGAACTCGGTCGGCCCCAGTTCCAGCGCCTGGCCTTTACCCTGCACGCGGTGGCTGGTCGGGTCGAGTCGCAGGCCGTTGATTTCCACCGGCTCGTCGGTCATCTGCGGGGCGCGACGGCGCAGCACGGCCTTGATGCGCGACACCAGTTCGCGCGGCGAAAACGGCTTGGTGATGTAGTCGTCGGCCCCGGTATCCAGCCCCAGCACCTTGTCGCGCTCCTCGCCGCGGGCGGTCAGCATGATGATGGGGATGGGCTGATAGCGTTCGTCGCTGCGCAGGCGCTTGCACAGGTCGATGCCCGACATGCCGGGCAGCATCCAGTCGAGCAGGATGACGTCAGGCAGGGTGCTCTTGAGGAATTTCAGCGCATGCTCGGCATCGCCGGCAGCCGTGACCTGATGGCCGGCCTGCGCCAGATTGAATTTCAGCAGTTCCTGAATTCCAGGTTCGTCTTCGACCAGCAGAATATTGGCAGCCATGGTGACTCCAGCTTTGATTGAATGGTGGCCATCCTATGACAGCAGTATGACCGATTTATGACACCAGGCAGGCTGTTGAAGCGTTCTACGGGGCCGCGTCACGGAGGGTTTGCACGGGAAAGGCTTGTCTGCGTCATGGCCATTCCTCGGCATCGTGGAATGACCAGGACCTTCGTCGCACGCCTTGCATACAGACCTTTCCCGTCCGCATGCGGCTCCGGGGAGCGCTTTAACGGCCTGCTTGCGTCCCGGCAAGCCCTTGCCAGCCCGTGCACTGGTAGAATTCCCGGCTGATTCGCTCATCCCCTCTGCCATGGATAAAACCACCCATTTCGGCTACCAGCAGGTCGCCGAATCCGAAAAGGCCGCCAAGGTGGCCGAGGTCTTCCATTCCGTCGCCGCGCAGTACGACATCATGAACGACCTGATGTCGGCCGGCCTGCACCGGCTGTGGAAGCGATTTGCGGTGGCGCAGGCAGGCCTGCGTCCAGGGATGCGCGTGCTCGACGTTGCCGGCGGCACCGCCGACCTGACGCGGCTGTTCCTGAAGGAGGTCGGCGAGACCGGTACCGTGCTGCTCACCGACATCAACTTCTCCATGCTGCGCGAGGGCCGTGATCGCATGCTGAACGAGGGCAAGACCCCGCCCACGGTGCAGTGCGACGGCGAGCGGCTGCCGTTCCCCGACAATCATTTCGACTGCGTGTCGGTGGCGTTCGGCCTCCGCAACATGACCCACAAGGACCAGGCGCTGGCCGAGATGAACCGCGTGCTGAAACCGGGCGGCCGCCTGCTGGTGCTGGAGTTTTCCAAGGTGTGGAAGCCGCTGGAGCCGGCCTACGACCTGTATTCCTTCAAATTGCTGCCGCTGATGGGCAAGCTGGTCGCCAAGGACGCGGGCAGCTACCAGTACCTGGCCGAGTCGATCCGCATGCACCCGGGGCAGGAAGAGCTTAAGGCCATGATGGAGGCGGCGGGCTTCGCCAAGGTCAGCTATCACAACCTGACGGCCGGCGTGGTCGCGTTGCACAAGGGCTTCAAGGTTTGATCGCTGAAGCCCTTTTCGAGCGCAGCCTCAACCACCTGCTGCGGCAGTCGCCCGGCGCCAGCGAGGCGCTGTGCCGTCACGCCGGATGCAGCGTGCGCTTCGATCTCACGCTCGCCCAGTTCGATTTCCGCATCGCCGACGACGGCTGTTTTTCCGAGGCAGTGGTCGATACCCCGGACGCCGTCGTCCGCCCCACGCCTGCGCTCTTCGCCCGGCTGCCATTTTTCGGCCGCGAGGCCTTGCGCCACGCCGATTACAGCGGCGACCCCGCGCTCCTCGCCACGCTCGATCGGGTATTCAGGCAACTCGACTGGGATGTCGAAGCCGACCTCGCGCCGGTTGTCGGCGATATCGCCGCGCATCGTCTGCATGCATTGGGCCGCGACGCTCTCGCCACCCTCGCCCATACCGTCGCCGCGTTCGGCCATAACGCCAGCGAATACGTGGTGGAGGAAGCCGAGTTGATGGCGCGTGGCGTCGATGTCGCGCGCTTCAACCGCGCAGTGGACACCCTGGCCGACGACGTCGCACGCGCGGATGCCCGCCTGCGACGACTGGAAACAGACGCCGCATGAAGCTGCTGCGCCTCGCCCGCATCCTCACTGTCGGCCTGCGCTTCGGGCTGGAGGAGTTTTTCCTCGGCCACGAGCGGGTGCGCCCGCTGCGCTGGCTGGTGCGCATCACGCTGTTCTGGCGTCCACTGACCGAGCCGCGCGGGGTACGGTTGCGCCGTGCGCTGGAGGCGCTCGGGCCGATCTTCGTCAAGTTCGGGCAGATGTTGTCCACCCGGCGCGATCTAGTGCCGCTCGACATCGCCGACGAACTCGCCCAGCTGCAGGATCGGGTGCCGCCGTTTCCGTCCGGCCAGGCCATCGCCACGCTGGAAGCGGCCTACAAAAGACCGCTCGCCGAAGTCTTTGCCGAGTTCGACGCCACCCCGGTCGCCTCCGCCTCGGTGGCGCAGGTGCATTTCGCGCGGCTGCACGACGGCACCCCCGTCGCGGTCAAGGTGCTGCGCCCCGGCATCGCGCCGGTGATCGCGCACGACGTCTCGCTGCTCTACGCCGCTGCCGGTCTGGTGGAAAAACTCTTCTCCGACGGCAAGCGGCTGCGCCCGCGCGAAGTCGTGGCGGAATTCGAAAAGCATCTGGGGGATGAACTGGACCTGATGCGCGAGGCGGCCAACTGTTCGCAGCTCCGGCGCAATTTCAAGGATTCGCCATTGCTTCTGGTGCCCGAGGTGTACTGGGATTATTGCGACCACGCCGTGATGGTGATGGACCGCATGGACGGCATCCCGGTGAGCCAGATCGAACGCCTGCGCGAATCCGGCGTCGACATTCCGAAACTCGCCGCCACCGGGGTGGAAATCTTCTTCACCCAGGTGTTCCGTGACGGCTTCTTCCACGCCGACATGCACCCCGGCAACATCCTGGTGCGCCCCGGCTCCGAACAGTACATCGCGCTCGACTTCGGCATCATGGGCACGCTCACCGAGGTCGACAAGCAATACCTCGCGCGCAACTTCCTCGCCTTCTTCCGCCGTGACTACAAGGGCGTGGCGCTGGCGCACCTGGAATCCGGCTGGGGGCCGGCCGACACCCGAATCGACGAACTCGAAGCGGCGGTGCGAGCGGTATGCGAACCGGTATTCGACCGTCCACTGAAAGACATTTCCTTCGGCCGCGTGCTGCTGCAACTGTTCCAGGCGTCGCGCCGCTTCAACGTCGAAATCCAGCCCCAGCTTGTATTACTGCAGAAGACGCTGCTCAACATCGAAGGCCTCGGCCGCCAACTCGACCCCGACCTCGATCTGTGGAAAACCGCCAAGCCCTTCCTCGAGCGCTGGATGAACGAGCAGATGGGCTGGCGCGCGCTGGTGAGAAACCTGCAGACCGAAGCACCCAAATGGGCCGCCCTGCTGCCGCAGCTGCCCCGACTGGCCCATCAGGCACTCAACGAAAACCGGCTTGCCCAGCTGGAGGCCGGCCTCACCCTCATGCTGCAACAGCAGCAGGCGCGCAACACATGGCTCGGCGCCATCGCCGGCCTGCTCGCCGCTCTGACCTCCACCGCACTCTAATTCATCTTGCGATAAGGACTCGCCATGCTGATCGGTTTCGTCGTGCTGTACCTCGTTCTCTCGATCGGCATCGGCCTGTACGCCGCCACCAAGGTGCACAGCGCCAGCGACTACATCACTGCCGGCCGTTCGCTGCCGATGATCGTGGTGATCGCCATGGTGTTCGCCACCTGGTTCGGTGCCGAAACCGTGCTCGGCATCCCGGCCACCTTCCTCGACGAAAACCTCGGCGGCACGATTTCCGATCCTTTCGGCGCCTCGCTCGCCCTGATCCTGTTCGGTCTGCTGTTTGCCCGTCCGCTCTACCGGATGAAGCTGCTCACCCTGGGCGACTTCTTCCGCCAGCGCTACAACCGCCCGGTCGAGGTGGTGATTTCGGCTGCCATCGCGCTGTCCTACCTGGGCTGGGTGTCGGCCCAGGTGGTCGCGCTGGGGCTGGTGTTCAACGTGCTGTCCGACGTCCTCATCACCCAGCAGGAAGGCATCCTCATCGGTGCCGCAGTGGTGCTGCTCTACACCATGTTCGGCGGCATGTGGTCGGTGTCGCTGACCACCCTGGT
>JAIBFE010000263.1 GCA_019459705.1 Thiobacillus sp.
CCTTGGTGCTCTTGATGCGCATGCCGGTGACGCCGGTCTTGTCGCCCAGCACTTCGTCGAGCGTGTGGTCGAGTTCGAGGCTGATCTTGCCTTCCTTGACCTTTTCCATCAGGTGGTCGACGAGGATCTTCTCCGACTTGAAGGTGTCGCGGCGGTGCACCACGGTGACGTGTTTCGCGATGTTGGCGAGGTACAGGGCTTCCTCGACCGCGGTGTTGCCGCCGCCGATGACGGCGACATCCTGGTTCTTGTAGAAGAAGCCGTCGCAGGTGGCGCAGCCCGACACGCCCTTGCCCATGAAAGCCTGCTCGGACGGCAGGCCGAGATACATGGCCGAGGCGCCGGTGGCGATGATGAGCGCATCGCAGGTGTAGGTGCCGGAATCGCCGATCAGGGTGAAGGGCTTTTCGGTCAGCTTCGCAGTGTGGATCTGGTCGAAAATGATTTCGGTCTTGAAGCGCTCGGCATGGCGCTGGAAGCGATCCATCAGTTCGGGGCCCTGCACGCCGTCGACGTCGGCCGGCCAGTTGTCGACTTCGGTGGTGGTCATCAGCTGGCCACCCTGCTGCATGCCGGTGATGACGACGGGGGAGAGGTTGGCGCGCGCGGCGTAGACGGCGGCGGAATAGCCGGCGGGGCCGGAACCGAGGATGACGAGTTTGTGGTGTTGGGTGCTCATGGTCTGTGCTCGGACGATGGGAAAGCCGGTTATTCTAACCAAACTTGGCGACAGCGTTCCCATGCTGGCAGCCCGGTATAATTCAGCGCACTTCCGTTCGTAAAGTTCCCATGGCGCGCCCCGCTTCCCGTTCGTCCCAATCCCTGCCACCCCGCATGCAGCGGCTGCTGCACGAAGCCCGTGCCTTGCTGGTGGGGTGTGCCGCGCTGATGCTGGCCGCGATTCTGCTCACCCACCATGCTGCCGATCCGGGCTTCAGCACGACCGGCGATGGTCCGGCGATTTACAACCTGGGTGGAAAAAGCGGCGCCTGGCTGTCGGACTTGCTGCTGATGCTGTTCGGCGTGTCGGCGTGGTGGTGGGTCGTGCTGGCGGTGGCCTATGTCATCCATACCTTCCGTCACCTCGGCGAAACCCCGCTGGCCGGGGGTCGCCAGCGCTGGTTCAGACTGGGGGGCTTCGGCTTGCTGCTGCTGGCCAGCACAGGCATCGAATGGCTGCGTACCTGGCATTGGGCGGTGGCCTTGCCGGATGCGCACGGCGGTGTGCTGGGTGCCGGCGTGGGGGGGGCTGCGGGCATGTTGTTCGGCTTCACCGGCGGCACCCTCATTTTGCTGCTGCTGATGGCGGTGGGCTTCAGCCTGTTCACCGGCGTGTCGTGGCTCAGCATGGCCGAGCGCACCGGCGAGTGGGTGGAGCAGGCTTATTGGCGGGCAATCAACGCCTGGCAGGCGTATCGCGACCGCAAGCTGGGCGAAGTGGCGCAGCAGAAACGCGAAGCCAAGGTCTCGGTGGTGAAGAAGAAGCTCGACGAAGCGCCGCCGATCCGCATCGAACCGGTGGTGAAGGAAGTACCGCAATCCGAGCGCGCCGTCACCGAAAAGCAGGCGCCGCTGTTCTCCGATCTGCCCGATTCGCCGCTGCCGCCACTCCATTTACTCGACCCCGCCGACGAGGCGGTGGAAACTGCCAGCCCCGAGGCGCTGGAATACACTTCGCTGATGATCGAGCGCAAGCTCGCCGAATTCGGCGTCGAGGTGAAGGTGGTGTCGGCCTCGCCCGGCCCGGTGATCACGCGCTACGAGATCGAGCCGGCCATTGGCGTGAAGGGCAGCCAGATCGTCAACCTGGCGAAGGACCTGGCGCGGACCCTGTCGGTGATCAGCATCCGC
>JAIBFE010000295.1 GCA_019459705.1 Thiobacillus sp.
TTGGGCGGGGTGGCCTGGTTTTCATCGATGTTGAGCTTGCACACCTTGAGCTTGCCGGAATATTCCTTGGCGACTTCGTCGAGGATCGGTGAGATCATCTTGCAGGGGCCGCACCAGTCCGCCCAGTAGTCCACCAGCACCGGTACACCGGCCTGCAGGACTTCCTGCTCGAAGGAATCGTCGGATATGTAATGAACATGTTCGCTCATTGGTGAAGCTCCTAGTTTGAAATATGGGTCGGCCGGATGTGGCCTAGACGGTTTGGGAAGATGGTAATGCTGGAAAATTCGGATTTGTGCCGATATGCTACATCAAAATTGCCGCCTGCAAGCATCCGGGCGTTTCTCAAACCATCAGGGTAAATTCGAATGACTTACGTTGTAGCCGACGCCTGTGTGAAGTGCAAATACACCGATTGTGTCGATGTCTGTCCGGTGGATTGCTTCCACGAAGGCCCCAACTTCCTCGTCATCGACCCCGAAGAGTGCATCGACTGCACCCTGTGCGTGGCTGAATGTCCGGTCGAGGCCATTTTTGCCGAAGACGATGTGCCTGACGACCAGCGTGCCTACATCGCGCTCAACGCCCAACTCGCCAAGGAGTGGAAGGTCATCATCGAAAGCAAGGACGCGCTGCCCGACGCCGACGACTGGGCGCAGGTCAAGGACAAGCTGAAATACCTGGAGCGCTGAGCCGCTTGAAACTCCCCGGCGACGGCGCGCTGCCGCATGCCGTCGCCCGCGCCCTGCTCGATCACCATGCCGACTGCCTGCCCGACCTGTCCGGGCTGACGGTGCTCGTCCCCAACCACCGCGCCGGGCAGGATTTTGCCCGCGCGCTGGCGCAGGCTGCCGGCCGTCCCGCGCTGATTTCGCCGCGCATCACACCGCTTAAAAGCTGGGCCGAAAGCATCGCCGACAGTCGGTCTGAACCGCAGGCCCGGCGCCTGGCACGCTTGCATGGCGTGCTGCGCCGCGTTGACTGGCTTGGAAAAATCGACAAGTGGGCGCTCGCCAACGAACTGCTTGGGCTGGCCGACGAACTCTCTGCCGCACGCCTGGGCGGCGAAATCGGCTCGCAGATCCGCGCGCTGCATGCCGACGCACTCGACCGCGAAACGGCATTGATCGAGGCGGTGTGGCAGACACTCAACAACGACGGCAGTGACCCGCAGGCGCGCTATGCACGCGCACTGGATCGCCTGTCTGAACAAATCCGGTCCGAACCGCACCCCATCTACGGCTACGCACTGGGCACGCTGACCGCGGTCGAACAGCAGTTTCTCGATCGCTGCACCGAGCACGCTCCGGTCACGATATTCGAACCAACCGTCGGCGCCGCCGACAGCGTGGCCTTCACCCTGCATCAGGCCTGGCAACTGACCGATCCGCCCCTGCGCGAACGCGCCGCCGCCCTCGCCAGCGTGCCCCCGCATTCGCCGGTGCATACGCACATCACCCTGTGTCCCGCCCCGCATCTGGAAGCCGAAGCGCGCGCCGTCACCGCCTGGGTGGCCAAACAATTGCGTGCCGGCAAGCGCGCCATCGCACTCGTTGCGCTCGACCGCGAAACCGCGCGCCGGGTGCGCGCACTGCTGGAACGCATGGAGGTACTGGTCACCGACGAAACCGGCTGGACGCTCTCGACGACCGCCGCCGCCGCCGTGATCGACCGCTGGCTTGAATGCGTGGCGAGCGACTTTCCGCACGTCGAATTGCTCGACCTGCTGAAATCCCCTTTCCTGCTGGGCGATCCTGCTGCGCGGCAGGATCAGGTGCTGCAACTCGAACTCGCGCTGCGGCGGCAGGGCGTGGCGCAAGGCATGGCCGATATCCAGCGGGTAGCGCACCACCTGTTCGGCGCGCCGCCCGCCTGGCTGACCGCACTGTTCGATGCCCGCCGGGGTTTCGCGCAGAACCGGGTGCCACTGGCCGTCTGGCTTGCGCGGCTCGCCGACAGCCTCGTCCAGCTTGATGCGGTTGTGCCCTTGCAGGCCGACGCCGCCGGCGCCAGCGTGCTCGATACGCTGGCGACCCTGCGCCACGACCTGGCAGACGACAGCGAAAAATACAGCTTCGGCGAATGGCGGCGCTGGCTCAATCTCGCCCTCGAATCGGCCAGCTTTGTCGACGCCAGCGTTGACAGCCCCATCGTGCTGACCTCACTGCCTGCCGCGCGCGGGCGCCTGTTCGATGCGACGGCGGTGATCGGCGCCGACGCCCGCCATCTTCCCACGCGCCCCGCACCCGGCCTGTTCAGTCAGACCACCCGCGCACAGCTCGGCCTGTCCACCGCAAGTGCCGAGGCCGAAGCCGCCACCGCCGATCTGATGCAGTTGCTGATCCAGGGGCCTGCGCTGCTGAGCTGGCAGGCATGGAACAACGACGAGCCCAACCCCGCCTCGCCGCTGGTGCAGCGTCTGCAGGCGCTGCATCTGGCTGCGTGGGGCACCGCCCTGCCCGAGCAGGCCAGCGGCGAGCCGCCCGCTGAATCCAGCCCGCTGCCCGGCGCCAGCGTGCAGCCCATGCCAACCGTGTCTGCTACACACCTGCCGCGCCGCTATTCGCCCACTGCCTACCAGACCCTGCTCGACTGTCCGTACCGGTTTTTCGTGACCTGCGTGCTCGGCATCCGCGAGCTCGACGAAGCCGACGACGCACTCGACAAGAGCGACTACGGCAACGCCCTGCACCGCATCCTCAAGGCCTTTCACGACAGCGCCCCGCCGCCCGAGCGCGATGCCGCGCTGGCCCGCCTGAAGGAAATGTCCGACGCCGAATTCACCGCCCTACCCGCCTGGACCGCTGCGGCCTGGCGCAGCAAGTGGGAGAAAATTCAGCCCGCCTACGTCGATGCCTGGCTGGACTGGGTGGCCCAGGGCTGGCATTACCAGTCCGGCGAAGCCGCATTCGAAATGCCGTTCAGCATCGCCGGCCTCGGCGAGGTCACCCTGCACGGCCGCGTCGACCGTGTCGACGGCCGCATTGATCCAAGTGGCGGCGACGCCCGCACCGTCATCGACTACAAAACCGGCGCCGCGCAAGGCCTCAAGAAAAAACTCAAGGATCCCGCCGAAGCCGTCCAATTGCCGTTCTATGCATGGCTCGCCGAAGCCGCCGCCGCCTACCTGCCGATCAACGAAACCCCCGTCGTTCCACTCGAACTGGACGGCGAAACCGACGTCGACGCCATCAGCCGCCGCCTGCCAGAGTTGCTTGAAGCCATCGCGTCAGGCGCCGGGTTGCCTGCATCGGGGGTCGATGCGGTTTGCGGACATTGCGAAGCGCGCGGGGTGTGCCGCAAGGGGATGTGGCATGAATGAGCCGCTTGATAACGCCATCGCGCTATCACCTTTCCGTTCTGCCGTAGTCGAAGCCTGCGCCGGCAGCGGCAAGACCTGGCTGCTGGTGTCACGCATGATCCGCCTGTTGCTGGCGGGGGCGGTGCCTTCGGAGTTGCTGGCTATCACCTTCACGCGCAAGGCGGCGCAGGAGATGACGGACCGGCTGCACGAATGGCTGCGGGTACTGGCGCTGGAAGACGACGCGACGGTGCGCAAATTCTTGCGCGAGCGTGCGGTGCCGTAACACGAGATCGATGCGCTGCTGCCGCGCGCGCGCGGACTGCTGGAAATGGTGCTGACCGCGCAGCCGGGGCCGACGGTGACGACCTTCCACGGCTGGTTTCTCGACCTGCTGAAACGCGCGCCGCTGGAAGCCGGGCTGCCTTGGGGTGCGCCGCTGCTGGAACGTGAAAAACAGCTGCAGCATGAGGTGCGCGACGCGTTGTTAGCACGCTGGGCCGCAGCGCCGGAGTCGCCGGAAGGCGCTGCGCTGCTGGCCTTGCTGGATAACTTCGGCGAGCACAACCTGCACGCCTTGCTTTCACATTTCTTGCAGGCACGGGCGGAGTGGTGGGCGTATACCGACGGCCAGTCCGATCCGGTGGCGTATGCGCTGGATCAATTGCGGCCCGGCCTGCATCCCGATCTGGACGGCGATCCGGTGGCGGCTTTCTGGGCCGACGAACTGATGGCGGCGCGCGTGAAGCGGGTGGGCTACGCGCTGGAAAAAGGCTCGAAGACCGAGGTCGAACGGGCGCGGGATATTCTCAATTCGTCTGCGCTGGCTCCGGAGGCGGCGCATACCGTGCTGATGACGCGCCTGATGACTGCCGGCGCGCGGCGAAAAAAGCAGGCCACCCGGGAGTTGGAAAAAGCGCTCGGCGCCGAGTTTGGCACGTATCTGCGCGATCTCGACACGCTGGAAACGGCGCTCGAAACCATCACCTCGATCCAGGCCGACATCCGCATCTGGCAGCTCAACCGCCATGGCCTGCTGCTCGGCCACGCGCTGCTGGCAGGCTATCAGGACGCCAAGGCACAGCAGGGGGTGATCGACTTTGCCGACGCCGAGTGGCTGGCCTGCCGCCTGCTGCAAAGCGAGGAGCACGCGCCGGGCCTGGCGCTAAAGCTGGACGCACGCTACCGCCACCTGCTGCTCGACGAATTCCAGGATACCAACCCGCTGCAATGGCAGGCGCTGTCCACCTGGCTCGCTGAAGCGCGCGCGGCCGATAGCGACATGACCGTGTTCATGGTGGGCGACCCGAAGCAGGCGATTTACCGCTTTCGCCGCGGCGAGGCACGGGTGTTCACCGCAGCGGCGGATTTTCTGCGAGCGCATTTCGACGCGCCGCTTTTCAGCACCAGCATGACGCGGCGGCTGTCGCCAGCGGTCGTGCAGGCGATCAATCCGGTGTTTGCGGATGTGGCCGGCTTTGCACCGCACAGCCACGCGCCAGCCAACGCCGGCCGCCCCGGCGCATTGCGTTGCCTGCCGGTCAGCGTTGAAAAAACCGATTTCCGCCCCGCCGACGGTTTGCGCAATCCGCTCACCACGCCGCTGGCTGAAGCTGACGACAAGGCGGTGCATGTCGAAGCGCAGGCCTTTGCCGACATGTTGCTCGACGAGGTGCTGGGCCGCTGGGGCGTGGTGGACAGGCAGACGACAAACAGCCGGCCGGCCCGCCCCGGCGACGTGATGGCGCTGGTACGCAAGCGCACGCATCTGCATCTGTACGAACGCGCACTGGAAGCCGCGGGCATTCCCTTCATTACCTCGCGGCGCGGCGGCCTGCTGCACGCGCTGGAAGCGCAGGACGTCATCACCCTGTTTGAAACCCTGCTGCTGCCGCATGCCGACCTGAAGCTGGCGCACACACTGAAGAGCCCGGTGTTCAGTTGCAGCGATGCCGACCTGCTGGCCGTGTTCGCCCCGTCCCTGCCCGATGAACCACGCGGCTGGGAACGTCTGCTTGCACTGGCCGGGCAGCCGGACTGCGCACCCACCCTCACCCGTGCTGCGCAGTTGCTGACCCGCTGGCGCACGCGCATCGGCACGCTGCCGGTGCACGACCTGCTCGACCGCATCTATTTCGAGGGCGACCTCGAGGCCCGTTACGCTGCCGCCGTGCCGGCCGCGCTGCGACCGCAGGTCGCTGCCAATCTGCGCGCCTTCATGCAGCTGGCGCTGACGCAGGACGCAGGACGCTATCCGACGCTGGCCGGCTTCATCCGCGAGCTGGCTTCACTCATCGACGATGCCGACGCCGCACCCGGCGAGGGGCTGGCAGCCGACGGCGGGAACGCGGTGCGGCTGCTGACCATCCACGGCGCCAAGGGGCTGGAAGCGCCGATCGTCTGGCTGCTCGGTGGCAGCGACCACGCACGCGCCGACAGCTATGGCGTGCTGGCGCCGTGGCCGCCCGAAGCCTCCCGGCCTGAGCACTTTTCCCTGTTCGGCAAGCAGGAAGACCGTGGCACGAGCCGCCAGCACTGGTTCGAGGAGGAAGCGGCGCTGGCGCAGCGCGAATCCGACAATCTGCTGTACGTGGCGTTGACCCGCGCCGAACAGGGACTGATCGTGAGCGGTGCCGCTGACAAGAGTGCCTGGCTGCAGCGCGTCGAGGCAGCATGGCGAGACATGAGCCTGCCGGCCGACCTGCCGCCGGCTGCCGCAGCAGCGAAGCGTCCAGCGGCGGAAGCGCCGCCACGCATCACGGCGCCCGCCATCGGACAGCGGATTGCCCCCACACCGGCCAACCCGGTCGCCGCCAGCGGCGAACTGTTTCATGCCTGCCTCGAGCACCATGCGCCGCCAGGCACCCCGCGCGACCTGCCGGCGCTGGCGATGCATCTGGGGGTGGCCGCCGAACTGCAGCAGATCGAAACTGCCGCCCGCGCCCTGCTGGCGCAGCCGCATCTGGCACGCTTCTTCGACCCGGCCCGGTATCGGCACGCCTGCAACGAACTGGCACTGCTGGATGCCGCCGGCCGCGTGCAGCGGCTCGACCGCGTGGTGGAATATGACGATGCGGTGTGGCTGATCGACTATAAAACCGGGGCCGACAGCCGCAGCCTGCCTGACGCAGAACTGGCGGAACGCCATCGGCCCCAGCTGGCCGGCTACCAGGCACTGCTTGCCGGGCTGTACCCCGGCAAGCCGGTACGCGCGGCCCTGTTGCTGGCCGATGGCCGGCTGATCGATCTGTAACAGCGCACGCATCGCGCGGCCGGCGCCCATGTCGCAACATTCAATCTCAAGGAGTCGCCATGTTCCGTACCCTTTTATTGCTGTCCCCCGCCATCCTGCTTGCAGGGTGCCTTTCCTTCAGCACCAGCGAGTCGCCCACCGTTCCGGATTACGCTGCCTTCTGTCAGGAAAAGACGATCCAATGCAAGGAAATATGCGGCAACGTCGGCGTTCAGGCATTTTCGTGCAAGGCTGCGCCACGCGAAGGTCTGGACTACCAGTGCCAGTGCAACAAACCGGGGCAGCGGCTTTGATCGACAAACCTTTTTCCGAATCCTGCGAGCAAAACCGCGCGCCGATTCTGGCGGTGCTGCGCGACGTGTTTGCCGACCGCAGCCACGTGCTGGAAATCGGCAGCGGCACCGGCCAGCACGCGGTGTATTTCGGCGCTGAACTGCCGCATCTCGTATGGCAGA
Organism: Thiobacillus sp.; assembly: GCA_019459705.1. Classification (GTDB taxonomy): domain Bacteria; phylum Pseudomonadota; class Gammaproteobacteria; order Burkholderiales; family Thiobacillaceae; genus Thiobacillus. Next base: position 7,010 of record JAIBFE010000295.1, read on the forward strand.
CCGCCGACATGCCGCAACATCACGCAGGCATCCGGGCCTGGCTGGACGAAGCGGCACTGCCGAATGTGCTGCCGCCGCTTGCGCTCGAAGCCAGCCAGCCGCACTGGCGCGGCGGCCGATACGACGCGGTGTTTTCAGCCAACACCCTGCACATCATGAGCTGGCCCGCCGTGGAGCACTTTTTCAAGGGGGTGGCCGCCGTGCTCGAGCGCGGTGGCGTGCTGGCGGTGTATGGCCCGTTCAACTACAACGGCGCGTACACCTCGGACAGCAATGCCCGCTTCGATGCCTGGCTGAAAGCACGCGATCCCGCCTCCGGGGTGCGCGATTTCGAGGCGGTGGACGCCCTGGCGCGCGCACGGGGGCTGGTGCTGCAACAGGATATCGCCATGCCGGCGAACAATCGCACGCAGGTATGGCGCCGGGCGTAGGACGAATTTACCGCGACATCTGCTTTGCCTTGCGGGTGGCTTTGCTATAACAAGACCATCGTGAGGCAAAGGAAATCTCATGCGCATCGCCGAATTGATCCAACGCTGGAGCAAGGAGGGGCATGCACGTACGGACGTGCGTGCCTACTCCGTCCATTTGCCGCTGCGCGATGCCGCCCGCGTTGAAGCCCTGCATGTGATGTACCCCGGCCGCAGCGATTCCCAGCTGATGGCCGACCTGATCCGTGCCGCCCTTGACGAGCTGGAGGTGGCGATGCCCTACATCCCCGGCAATCGCATCATTGCAGAAGACGATTACGGCGATCCGATCTACGAAGACCTCGGACCCACCCCCCAGTTTTACTCGCTGTCGCACGAAATCCTGCGCAAGCTCGCCGCCGTCCCGGCCGGGAAGTAACTGTCGAATTTATTTACATTTTTCGCATTTCTGGCCGGGCCGGAAAACTGCAGCGCCTTGTATCGCCTGCAATTTGTCCCTTTGGCATAACGCTTGCTAAGTTACCAGCACAACGACTCTAACGATGGGGACACCATGTACCTCGGCCCGGCTTTTCTCTTTGCCGCCTTTGCCAGCCTGTTTTATGTCCCGGGTTTTCTGGACATCCCACTGGGCACGCTGACTCCGCGCCAGCTGGTTTCACAACTGCTGTTTTCCGTGTTCGCGCTGATTTCGCTGGCCGCCCTGGCGCGCTCCATCGAGCTCGACCCGGTGTGGCCATGGCGGCCAGGGTTCCGCCGCATGGTGAACCTGTTGCTCGGACGCACGTAGCAGGCTTCCTCTCCATTTGCAGGTGCCCGGCATAAAATAGCGGCTTTCTCGTCCCGCGAAGCTGCCATGCCCGTCAACCTCACCGCCCCCGATCCCGCTTCCCTGCTGCCGGTTGCCGGCGTCCGCCTCGGCATCGCCTCCGCCGGTATCAAGAAACCCGGGCGGCGCGATATCACGCTGATCGAGCTGGCGCCGGGTTCGCAGGTGGCCGGCGTGTTCACGCAGAACCGCTTCTGCGCCGCGCCGGTCACGGTCTGCAAACAGCACCTCGCTCACAGCGCCATCCGCGCGCTGGTGATCAACACCGGCAACGCCAACGCGGGCACCGGCGAGGAAGGTCTGAATCGCGCACGCCAGACCTGCGTAGCGGTGGCGCAACTGTTCGGTTGCGCGGCCGAAAACGTGCTGCCGTTTTCCACCGGCGTCATCCTCGAGCCGCTGCCGATCGACAAGATCTTGCCCGCGCTGCCCGCCGCGCAGGCCGATCTTGCGCCCGACCACTGGAGCGAGGCCGCGCACGCGATCATGACCACCGACATCGTCGCCAAGGGCGCCAGCCGCCAGGCGCAGGTCGGCGGCAGGACGGTGACGGTGACCGGCATCGCCAAGGGCTCCGGCATGATCCACCCCAACATGGCGACCATGTTGGGCTACGTGGCAACCGACGCGGCGATCGCACCGGCGCTGATGCAGCAGCTGGTGAAGGAGGTCGCCGACGTGTCGTTCAACTGCGTCACCGTCGACGGCGACACCTCGACCAACGACAGCTTCATCCTGATCGCCACCGGCGAGGCCGGCAACGCTGAAGTGTCCGATGCCGCCAGCGCCGACTACGCCGCGCTGAAAACGGCCCTCGCCGACGTCGCCATCGAGCTCGCCCAGGCGATGGCGCGCGACGGCGAAGGCGCGACCAAGTTCATGACCATTGCCGTCGAAGGCGGCCGCGACCACGCCGAATGCAAGCAGATCGCCTACGCCATCGCGCGCTCGCCGCTGGTGAAGACCGCCTTTTTCGCCAGCGACCCCAACCTCGGCCGCATCCTCGCCGCCATCGGCTACGCGGGAGTGATGGACCTTGATGTGAATGCCTTGAAGGTCTATCTCGGCGACGTGCTCGTCGCGGAAACCGGCGGCCGCGCCGCGAGTTACACCGAGGCGCAGGGTGCGGCGGTGATGAAGGAAGCTGAAATCACCGTGCGCGTCGTGCTGAATCGCGGGACAGTGAATGCCACGGTGTGGACCTGTGATTTTTCCTACGACTACGTGAAGATCAACGCGGAATACCGCACCTGACTTTTATCCCTGGGCTTCGCCCAGCACCTGCCGCATCGCCCGAAAGCGTTTCCGGTACTGCGCCGGCGTCAGCATCACGGTGCGGCGGAACAGCCGGGCGAAAAAAGCCGCGTCCTCGTAACCCACTTCGTTGGCGATCGCCTCGATCGGCGCATCGCCGGCTTCGAGCATCTGCTTGGCTTCCTCGATGCGAAGCGTGTGCACATAGTCGAGCGGCGACAGACCGGTGGCCGCGGCGAAGCGGCGCTTGAACGAACGCTCGGGCAGGCCGGACTCGCGCACCATCGCAGCGACCGGCGCGGGATCCATATAGTGGTCGGCGATCCAGACCTGGCAGCGGGCGATGACGGCATCGTCGACCTGGCGGGTGCGGGCGAGGCGGGCGAAGGGCTGTTGGCCGATCTGGTGCCAGTCGATCAGGTTGAGCCGCGCGACCTGCATCGCAGCGTCGACGCCGGCACTGCGAGCGATGAGGTAGAGCGCGAGGTCGAGCCAGCTGGTGCCGCCGCCGGCCATGACCAGCCGCCCGCCCTCGCCGGCGACCACCAGCGCGCGCTGGGCGTGGACGCTGACGCCGGGGTAGTCGCGCGCGAGCACGTCGCACCAGGCCCAGTGGGTGGTGGCGTCGCAACCCTCCAGCAGACCCGCCTCGGCGAGCAGCATGGCGCCTGAGCAGGCGGTGGCAAGCGTGGCGCCGCGCGCATGGCAGGCCCGCAGCCAGGCGATCTCGTCGCGGAAACGCTCGGTCAGGGGGGTGCCGGGCGGCAGGTTCACTTCCGGCACGCAGACGATGTCGGCTGCCGGGCCGTCGGCGAACGCGTGCTGCGCGACGATGGGGATGTCGTTGCCTGCGACGACCGGGCCGGCACGGCGGCCGACCAGAACGGGCGTGAGCAGCTGCAACCCCGGCGCGCCTTCGACGATCAGCGGCCAGTCGCGCCCGGCGCTGGCGAACAGGTCGACCATGCCGTAAACCACCGAGGCGGACGTCTCGGGGAAGACCAGGATGGCGACGGTAACGGGGGCGGGCGTTTGCATGGCCGATTTGTCAGCTTCCTTGCCGGAATGGCTTGAGTCCGAAATGGCAGGCGGGATTATTGTGCGGCCATCGCCCCCCGCAGGAAAGCCCTGCCCTTCCAAGGAGACCCACCATGAGCCCGTATCGCACCCGCCTGCCGCAACTTGGCGACCGCCTGTTCATCGCCGACAGCGGCATGGAAACCACGCTGATCTTTCACGACGGCATCGACCTACCGTATTTCGCGTCCTTCGTGCTGCTGGACGATGCCGCCGGCCGCGCACGGCTGCGCGCCTATTTCGAGCGCCACATCGCCCTCGCGCGCGCCACCGGCACCGGCATCGTGCTGGAAACGCCGACCTGGCGCGCCAATCCGGACTGGGGCGCCAGGCTCGGCTATGACGCCGCACGGCTCGCCGCCATCAACCGCGCGGCGGTCGAACAGCTTGACGCTCTGCGTGAGCAACTCGAAACCCCGGCCACGCCCATCGTCATCAGCGGCAACCTCGGCCCGCGCGGCGACGGCTATCTGGCCGACCGCGCGATGAGCGCCGACGCCGCGCAGGCCTACCACGCGCCGCAGATCGAGACCTTGGCCGGCACCGACGCCGACCTCGTGTCGGTCTTCACCATGACCTACGTCGAGGAAGCGATCGGCATCGCACGTGCGGCCGAGGCCGCCGGCATGCCGGTCGCCGTCTCGTTCACGCTGGAAACCGACGGCCGCCTGCCATCCGGCATGCCGCTTGCCGACGCCATCGAGGCGACCGACGCCGCCACCGGCACCTACCCCGCCTACTACATGATCAACTGCGCGCATCCCACCCACTTCGCGCATGTGCTCGAAGGCGCCGGCCCCTGGCGCGAGCGCCTGCGCGGCATCCGCGCCAACGCGTCGAAGCGCAGCCATGCCGAGCTCGACGAGGCGACCGATCTGGATGACGGCAACCCGGTCGAGCTCGCCACCGAATACCGCGAACTGCGCGCGCTGCTGCCGAATCTCGCCGTCGTCGGCGGCTGCTGCGGCACCGACCACCGCCACGTCGGGGCAATGTGCGCGGGCTGGTCGCGGCAACTGCCTAGCGGGCGCAACGGGCGCTAGAATGGGGGTTTCAGGAGCCCCGCGCATGCCCGTTCCGTCCGTTCTCGCTATTGCTTCCTCCGCGCCGCTGCCGGCAGGCCGCGCGCTGGCCGGACGGACATCGCAGCGACCCGAGGTCCGGTACGCTTGTCCCCGCCGATGCCGACGCCTCTGATCCTCACCCCCGAGCAGACCGCCTTCCTGCAAGGCCCGCTATCGATGAACGTCGGCGCGGTGGGGCGTGACGGCTGGCCGTGCGTATGCCGGGCGCAGGGGGTGGTCGTGGCGCGCGACCGGCGTTCGCTGACGGTGCTGCTGTCGGCATCGCGCGGGCGCGCGGTGCTGGAGGCGCTGGACACGGGCAGCGCCATCACGCTGGTCGTGAGCCGGCCGGCTACGCACGCGACGCTGCAGCTGAAAGCGACGCGTGCCGTGCGTGTGGGAGTGAGCACGGCGCACCGCACGACAAGCGCACGCTGCGTCGCCGCATTCGCCGGCGAGCTGGAGACACTCGGCTATGCGGCCGAGCTGAAAACCACGCTGGCGTCGGTTCTGCCGACCGACGATCTGGTGGCCTTGCGCTTCGTGCCGGAAATCGTCTTCGATCAAACCCCGGGGCCAGATGCCGGCCGGGTGCTGGCGCGCACATGAACATTGCGCTCGAATCGCTGCGGCCCTGCCTCGACGGCGCCGTCCCGGCCGTGGTGGCGACCGCTTCGCCCGACGGCACGCCCAACGTGGCCTACGCCTCCCAGGTGCACTACGTCGACCCCGAACACGTGGCGCTGTCGTTCCAGTTTTTCAGCAAGACGCGCGAGAACGTGCTGGCCCATCCCTACGCCCAGGTCCAGGTGATCGAGCCGAAAAGCTTCCGCCACTTCCGTCTGAAGCTGCACTACCTGCGCACGGAAACGTCCGGCCCGCTGTTCGAATACATGAAGGCGCAGCTCGCGGGCATCGCGACACGCACCGGCATGGCCAAGGTGTTTGCGCTGCGCGGCGCGGACGTGTACCGCGTGCTCGACATCGAGAACGTCGATCCGCGCCTGCTGCCGGCGCCGGCACCGCCCGACGCGCTGCTGAAACTGCGTGGAACGCTCGACCACCTGGGCGCATGCGACGATCTTGCGCAGCTGGCGGATCGCGCGCTCGCCGCGCTGGCACGGGGCTTCGGCATCCGCCACGCGCTGCTGGCGATGCTCGACGAAAGCGGCGGTGCGCTCTACACGCTGGCCAGCCTGGGCTACCCGGCCTCGGGCGTCGGCGCCGAGGTAGCGCTGGGCGAGGGCCTCATCGGCGTCGCTGCGCGCGAGGCCATTCCAGTACGCATCAACCACCACACCGGCGACTACACCTACCACGCCGCGCTCCACGTGGCCGACCCGGCGTCGCCGCGCATTCCGCTGCCGGTGCTGGCCCATCCGCACAGCCAGATCGCGGTGCCGCTGATGCACGGCGCGCGCCTGGTCGGCGTGCTCTACGCGGAAAGCGAGCAGAACGCCTTTTTCAGCCACGCCGACGAGGACGCGCTGGTCGTCTACGGCCGTCACCTCGGCGCGCTGGTCGTCCAGCTCGCCGCACTGCCCGACGACGCCGAGCCTGTGCGCGCCGCACCCGCGCCCAGGCCTTCCGGCGCACCGCTCGCGGTGCGCTACTTCGCCCACGACCACAGCGTATTCATCGACAACGACTACCTGATCAAGGGCGTGGCCGGCAGCATCCTGTGGACCCTGCTCAACGAGCACGCGGCGAGCGGCCGGCGCGACTTCTGCAACCGCGAGCTGCGCCGCGACCCGCGCCTGCCATTGCCGGACTTCGGCGACAACCTGGAGACGCGGCTGATCCTGCTGCAGCGTCGGCTCGCCGAACGCTGTCCGCAGATCGCGCTGGCCAAGACCGGCCGCGGCCGGTTCCGGCTGGAACTGGCGCGGCCGCTGCTTCTGAACACCGCATAAACCTGCGGCTAGTGCTGCCGTGGGCGGTCTCCGTTCGCCAGCCAGTGCGCGCACGCCGCGCCCAGCTCGCGCTCGGCGCGCGCCTCGTATTCAGCACACTCCTCGTGCGTCAGCGTGTCGGCCCAGCGGCCGTTGACGCCCTTGTGGATGAAGGTTTCCGCACCGCCGTCCCAGAATGCGCCACCGAGCGGCACGCTGTGCGTCGCGTTCCGCTTCATCCAGTCGAAGCTGCAATATTCGACAATGGCCGGCCAGCGCGCTTCGTCGATGGGAATATCGAGAAAGCCGGCAATGCGCCGCATCTGCCCCGGCATGTCGCGCTTGAGGTCGGCAAAGTGCAGCAGCATCACGTTCGGCAGCTCGCGGATCGCCCACCAGCTGCGAACGTTCTCCCAGAACGGCCAGAAGGGGTGGCCGTCGCGGTCCAGCCAGTCGCGCCAGTACTGGCGGATGTCGGCGGGCGGCGGCTCGATCGGCGCACCCACTCGCCCCGGCGTGTCGTTCAGCGCCGCATACCACGCGGCGTTGGCATTGGCGTGATGGTTGTACAGGCTCCACACCACGTCGCGCGCGTCGCGCGCGATGTAGAGATACTTGGCGCGCGGCGAGAACACCAGCGCGTCGACCGGCAGATGGGTCTTGAGGGTGCGGCGATGCGTCTGCGCCTCCACTGCCGGCAGCTTGACCGCCTTGGGCGGCACGCGCAGGTCGAGCCAGGGCGACAGTTCGGCCACCGGCAGAGCCGGATCGCCGACGAACAGCATCTGCGCGACGATCTGCTGCGTCCAGGTGGTGCCGGATTTGGCGTAGGTGGCGATGACGATGTCGTCGTCGCGAAAGGCGAACTCGTTCCAGATGCTGGAATCGAAGTGATGGTTGTACAGCTCGCGGGTCTTGCGCGGCCAGATTTCGGTCATGTTCATGTCAGCCTCCTGATCGGACTTGAGCGCGGCGGCGGCTTATTTGCCTGCCACCACCGGCAGGTTCTTCGGCGTCAGATCGAAATACGGCGTCGCCACCTTGCCGCCGGGCGGCACGTAGGCCGGCGCGGGCTGACCTTTCGCGCCCAGGCTTTTCACGTAGCGGTAGATCGCCCGGAGATCGTCATCGCTCATGGCGCGCAGCGAGGGGGACGGCATCGGCGGCCGCATCGGCTGGCGCGCCCTGGCAAGCCAGGTCTTCTCGTCGATCTGGCGGAACAGCAGGCGCAGGTTGGCCGGGTAGGTCGTGCCCCACGGCCCCTGCCAGCCCAGGGTGTCGCCGGTCAGCCACTCGGCCTCGGGCACGTGGCCGTCTTTCTGCATGTAACCGGCCGTGTGGCAATCGTTGCAGCCGGAGGTCTGGATCAGATAGCGGCCGTGGCGGATGTCAGCCTCGCCGGCCCAGGCAGCGGCCGTGGCGAGGCTCAGCGCCAGCACGCCCGCATAGTTCAAAATCGGTTTCATGTCTGCTCCTTTGTTCGGCCGGGCGCTGTGCCCGGATCGAACGCATCCTAGCGGGACCCGCCTGTGCGCGTTGATAAGTCTTTGCTAGGGAAAAGCTAAATTTTTCCTAAGCCTGCGGCTAGAATTTCGCCATGACCGATCTTGCCCATCTGCTTCCGCGCATCGAGCGCCTGCTCGACCGTCTCGACACTCCCGCCGTCACGCAGGGGCTGGACTGGAAGACCGTCCGCGCCGCGCGCTGGTCGGCGCAGGCAGGCGGACTCAAGCCCATCCTGCACCCGCAGCGGGTCGCGCTGAAGGACCTGCTTGCGGTCGACGAGCAAAAACAGCGGGTGGATGCCAATACGCGCCAGTTCGTCGCCGGCAAGCCCGCCAACAACGCGCTGCTGACCGGCGCGCGCGGCTGCGGCAAGTCCTCGCTGGTGAAGGCCGTGCACGCCAAGTACGCGCCCAGGGGACTGCGCCTGATCGAGGTCGACAAGGCCGGGCTGCCGCAGCTACCCGACCTGTTCGACCTGCTGGCGGATGCCGACTACCGTTTCATCGTCTTCATCGACGACCTCACGTTCGCCGAGCACGAACCCGGCTACGCCAGCCTGAAGGCCGCACTCGACGGCTCGCTGGCAGGACCTTCCGACAACATACTGATCTACGCGACCAGCAACCGGCGCCACCTGATGCCGGAATACATGGCGGAGAACCTGGAAACGCAATACCTCGGCGGCGAGGTGCATCCGGGCGAGGCGACCGAGGAGAAGGTGTCGCTGTCCGACCGCTTCGGGCTGTGGGTGTCGTTCCATGCCATGGACCAGGACACCTATCTCGACATCGCGCGCCACTGGGCGGCGGCACTGGGCGCCCCCGCGGACGACGGCTTCGAGCGCGCCGCGCTGCAGTGGTCGATGGGGCGCGGCGCACGCAACGGGCGGGTGGCGTGGCAGTTCGCACGTGACTGGGCAGGGAAGAAGTGAGCGCACAGCCCATCACCGAAGTCGTCGCCGCCGTGCTGACCCAGCCCGACGGCCGCGTGCTGCTGGCGCAGCGCCCGGCGGGCAAAGCCTACGCGGGCCACTGGGAATTTCCCGGCGGCAAGGTGGAGCCGGGCGAGTCGCTGGACGCTGCACTGGCACGCGAGCTGCACGAGGAACTCGGCATCGTGGTCACGCACCCCTGCCGCTGGATCACCCGCGTGTTCGAGTATCCGCACGCGGTCGTGCGGCTGAATTTTTTTCGCGTGTTCGAATGGCAGGGCGAGCCACATCCGCACGAGGGACAACTCTTTTCCTGGCAGCAGCCGGACGCAGTCGAGGTCACGCCGCTCCTGCCGGCCAACTTCCCGATCCTGAAGGCACTATCGCTGCCGCCGCTGCTGGGCATTTCGCACGCCGAGTCGCTCGGCGTGGACACCTTTCTCGCGCGTCTGGACGTGGCACTCGCCAATGGCCTGCGGCTGATCCAGCTGCGCGACAAGACGCTGCCGGAGGACGAACGCCTGGCGCTGGCACGCGAAACCGTGCGCCCTGCCCACCGGCACGGCGCGCGCGTTCTGGTCAAAGGCAGCCTGGCTATGGCGCGCGCCGCGGGCCCCGACCGCGGGGATAACGATTCGTCCCCCGCCGCCCCCCGCGCGTGCTGGTCAACGGCAGCCTGGATCTGGCGCGCGCCGCGGGCGCCGACGGCGTGCATCTCGATTCGTCCGCCGCCGCCAGATTGTCCGCCCGGCCTGACTGCGGCTGGGTAGGCGTATCGTGCCACGACGCCGGCGAACTGGCGCACGCCGCCGCGATCGAGGCCGACTTTGCCCTGCTGTCGCCGGTGTTGCCCACGCTCACCCACCCAGGCGCACCCACGCTGGGCTGGGAGACATTCTCCGCACTTGCCGCTGCCAGCCCGATACCGGTCTACGGCCTCGGCGGGCTGGGGCGCGATGACGTGGCGCGGGCGCAGTCGCACGGTGCGCACGGGGTGGCACTGTTGCGGGGGGCATGGACGTGAAGCGGCTGCGCCAAGACCGCCCGCAGGGCGAGCGTCAGGCAGCGCACCCCTTGCGGGTGGTGGCAGTCCCGCTGCTGCTGGTGATCGTGCTGGTGGCGATCGCCGTCGCCCGCGAAGGGGTGTAGCAGCCGGGGGCGGCGGGGGACGAATCGTTATCCCCGCGGTCGGGGCCCGCGGCGCGCGCCATAGCCAGGCTGCCTTTGACCAGA
>JAIBFE010000302.1 GCA_019459705.1 Thiobacillus sp.
ACTACGATTACTACCAGCCCGAAGCCTACGTGCCGGCGCGCGACCTGTTCATCGAGAAAGACTCCAGCATCAACGAGCACATCGAGCAGATGCGGCTCTCGGCGACCAAGTCGCTGCTGGAGCGGCGCGACACCATCATCGTTTGCACCGTGTCGGCGATCTACGGTATCGGCGACCCGTCCGATTACCACAGCATGATCCTGCTCTTGCGCGAGAACGAGAAGATGACCCAGCGCGAGGTCATTACGCGGCTGACCCAGATGCAGTACGACCGCAACGACATCGAGTTCAAGCGCGGGGTGTTCCGCGTGCGCGGCGACGTCATCGACATCTTCACGGCGGAACACGCGGAAACCGCGATCCGCGTCGAGCTGTTCGACGACGTGGTGGAAACGCTGCATCTGTTCGACCCGCTCACCGGGCAGATCCTGTCCAAGGTGTCGCGCTTCACCGTGTTCCCGTCGAGTCATTACGTGACGCCGCGCGAGACGACGCTGCGCGCCATCGAGCAGATCAAGGTCGAGCTGCGCGAGCGGCTGGAGTGGTATTACGCCAACGGCAAGCTGGTCGAGGCGCAGCGGCTGGAGCAGCGCACGCGATTTGACCTGGAAATGATGGTCGAGCTGGGTTTCTGCAAGGGCATCGAGAACTACTCGCGGCACCTGTCGGGGCGCAAGCCCGGCGAGCCGCCGCCGACGCTGATCGACTACCTGGCGAAGGACGCGCTGATGTTCATCGACGAGTCGCACGTCACCGTGACGCAGGTCGGCGGCATGTACAAGGGCGACCGCTCGCGCAAGGAAAACCTGGTCGATTATGGTTTCCGCCTGCCGTCGGCGCTCGACAACCGGCCGTTGAAGTTCGAGGAATTCGAGGGGCTGATGCCGCAGACGGTGTTCGTGTCGGCAACGCCCGCCAAGTACGAAGCCGAGCACGCCGGGCAGGTGGTCGAGCAGGTGGTGCGTCCGACCGGCCTGGTCGACCCGCTGGTCGAGGTGCGCCCGGTGGGCACCCAGGTCGACGACCTGATGAGCGAAGCGGGCAAGCGCATCGCCGTCGGCGAGCGCGTGCTGGTCACCACGCTGACCAAGCGCATGGCCGAGGACCTCACCGACTACCTTGCCGAGCACGGCATCAAGGTGCGCTACCTGCATTCCGACATCGACACCGTCGAGCGGGTCGAGATCATCCGCGACCTGCGGCTGGGAGAATTCGACGTGCTGGTCGGCATCAACCTGCTGCGCGAGGGCCTCGACATTCCCGAAGTGTCGCTGGTGGCAATTCTGGATGCCGACAAGGAGGGTTTCCTGCGTTCCGAGCGCTCGCTGATCCAGACCATCGGCCGCGCTGCCCGCCACCTGCACGGCACCGCGATCCTCTATGCCGACCGCATCACCGATTCGATGCGCCGCCCGATCGACGAAACCGAGCGCCGCCGCAACAAGCAGATCGCCTTCAATACCGAACATGGCATCGTCCCGCGCGGCGTGGTCAAGCGCATCAAGGACATCATCGACGGCGTCTACGATGCCGACGCCACCCGCCAGGAACTCAAGGCGGCGCAGACGGTGGCCGAATACAAGGTACTGGACGAAAAGGCACTGACCAAAAAGATCAAGAAGCTGGAAAAGGATATGCTGGACGCGGCGAAGAACCTGGAATTCGAGAAAGCTGCGGAACTTCGCGACCAGTTGAAGCAACTCAAGCAGGTGTTATTTGGTGTGGAAGAACATGACTAAAGTCTTGATGGTGTGCATGGGCAATATCTGTCGTTCGCCGATGGCCGAGGGCGTGCTGCGCAAGGCGCTGCAGGAAGCCGGCCTCGACCGGCATGTGGAAGTGGATTCCGCCGGCACGCATGCCTACCATGTTGGCTCGGCGCCCGATCCGCGCGCGCAGCAGGCGGTAAGCCGGCGCGGCGTGGACATCAGCCAGCTGCGCGGACGCAAGGTGGCGGACGCGGACTTCGAGGCCTTCGATTACATCCTGGTGATGGACGGCGACAACTACGACCGGCTGATCGACCGTGCGCCGTCGCACCACCACGGCAAGATCCGCCGGCTGCTGTCGTTCAGCCGCAAGTATCCCAATCTTGACGTAATGGACCCGTATTACGGCGGCGCCCAGGGCTTCGAGGAAAACCTCGACATGATCGAGGACGCGGTGCAGGGCCTGATCCGGGACATCACCGGTGGCAACCAGGTGAAAATGCGCTCAGGCAGTTGATTGCATTCTGTCATCCACACCAAACGACAAGGGCCGCATAAGCGGCCCTTGTCGTTTGGTGGCTCAGGCCTTATTTCGCCTGGGTTTCCACTTGCACCAGCGGTTCCTGCACTTCATTCACCTGTGGGCGAGTCCGCCGGCGGGTGGGGTGGAGGGCAGCCGGCGCGGGTGTCTCGACGACGTTCGTCACGGGTGCGCTGGTTTCCACCTGCATCAGGCTGACTGCATCGCTCTCCGCGGGTTTGGCCGTGGGGCGGCGACGGCGGCGCGGACGCCCCGCTTCGCTGGTTTCTGCCGTACTGGCCGCAGCAGCCTGGGTTTCCACCTGCTGCAGATTGGCCGTACTGGCTGCCAGATCTGCCAGGATGGTAGCAGGCGACGCGGTGACCGCTGTCGGCAGCGGCGTCGTGCTGGGTGTGGCTTCCAGTTGCAAGGCCTGCTGCGCGGGGGCAACCGTTGCGGGGGCTGCCTTGGGGGCGCCTGCGATTTCGATGATCGCGCGGAAGCGGGCGGGAGCGGGTGCCGGGGTGTCGGCGGCGACGGTCGGCGGCATGCCTTCGCCTGTGCTGGCTGCGGTTTCCGGACGGGCTTCGCGCGGGCGGCGATTGCCGCGGCCACGACGGCTGCGACCTTCGCGCTTTTCCTCGCTTCCGGCTTCACGCGGGGCGTCGGCGGCTTCGGTCACGCGCGGCGCGGCTTCGGCTTCCGGGCGCGGTTTCGGTTGACGCGGCGGGCGCGGCTGCTTGGTCTGCTCGCCGCCGCGCGCTTCGCCGCGGCCCTCGCGAGCTTCGGACTGACGCGGCTCCTGCTGACGTGCTTCACCGTTGCGCGGCTCGCCACGGCCACGACGCTGGCCGGGCTTGCGATCGCGGCGTTCGCTCGGCCGTTCGCCGCGTGCGAGGGCGGCGACCGGTTCGGCGACGGGTGCAGTCTCTGCTGCGGGCGCTTCGTCGCCCCGCTTTTTCAGCCAGCCGAAAATGCGCTCGAACAGGCCGCCCTGTGCCTGCGGCTCGGCCGGTACCACCGGACGTAAGGCGGCGACGGGTTGCGGCGGGGCGATCGATTTGACTGCCGCGATCTGGCGCGCAGGCGCAGACTCCTGCGCGGTCTGATAGATGGCTTCGGTTTCCGGCAGGGTCGCCATCTTGTAGCTGGGCTCGGCCGCGCCGCTCAGATTGAGTTCGTCGTGACGCAGTCGGGCAATGGTGTAGTGCGGGGTTTCCATGTGGATGTTGGGAATCAACACCACATTCACCTTGAGGCGCGATTCGAGGGTGTGAATGTCGACGCGCTTTTCGTTGAGCAGGAAGGTGGCGACATCGACCGGCAGTTGCACGTGCAGCGCGCCGGTGTTTTCCTTCATCGCCTCTTCCTGCTGGTTGCGCAGGTTGTGCAGCGCCGACGACTCGGTGCCGCGGATGTGGCCGGTGCCGTGGCAGCGCGGGCAGGGGTTGTAGCTGGTCTCGCCGAGCGAGGGCTG